>JAGWZD010000190.1 GCA_018968995.1 Bdellovibrionales bacterium | reverse complement strand
TCGTAGGAAATCCGAGGAAACGGACCTCGAATAGACTCGAGCTTAGCAAAATCACGTTCCAAGATTTTCAGCTCAGAAGATCGACGGGCGAGTACTGTCTGAACGATGTGCTCCATGAACTCTTCTGCAAGCTTCATGTTTTCATTGAGGTCGGCGAAGGCCACCTCGGGTTCCACCATCCAAAACTCAGTCAAGTGTTTCCGAGTTTTGGACTTTTCTGCGCGAAAGGTTGGACCAAACACAAAGATCTTACCAAAGGCCATCGCTCCAGTCTCGCCATAGAGCTGACCTGATTGCGAGAGATAAGCTTTCTCTTCAAAATATGGAGTCTCGAATAAAGTTGAGGTCCCTTCACAAGAAGAAGGCGTTAAGATTGGGGCGTCAAAACGAATAAAGTCTCTTTGGTAAAAAAACTCCTCAATTGCTCGCATGATTTCAGATCGAACGCGCAGGGCAGCCCACTGGCGCTGACTTCGAATCCATAGATGACGATTATCCATCAAGAACTCGACGCCGTGTTCTTTTGGACTAATTGGATAAGGCTGAGCGACACTAACGATCTTTAGCTCTCGAACTCCCATTTCATAACCACCGGGAGATCGAGGTTCTTTGCGAAGCACACCCGTTACTTCAACCGAGGACTCTTGAGTCAATCGATCAAAAGCAGAAAGTGCTTCGTCAGAGCATTCACCCTTGAAAAGTACGCATTGCATGAGCCCCGTACCGTCACGAAGAACCAAAAATTTTATCTTCCCAGAACTACGAGAGTTGTAGACCCATCCTTTGGCCGTCACTATCTGGCCGTCGAATTTCGATGCATCCTGGATATAAAAACGCTGACCTGAGTTCGTCATTTCACGCCTCTTTAGAATTCAGATGCGAACTGAGCTAAAGTGCGAACATACATTCCGCTAGCTCCTTTTTTTGGAAAATAGGGAACGTGCCCCATACCATTTGCAGTCGCTGCGATGTCTAGATGAGCCCACTTCATTCCCTTGCGAATAAACTCTCGCATAAAGATCGCACCACGTATGGTTCCGCCATAGCCATCGTTAGCTACATTCCGGAGATCTGCGCTATCGGACCTAAGATCATCGAGATATTCATCGAATAACGGAAGCTGCCAAATTCTTTCATGATTTTCATCGCCCGCTTCACGCAAAGCCTCAATTAGCCCATCGTCGTTTCCGAGAATCGCACAACACTGTTTTCCAAGCGCCACAGTGACTGCACCAGTGAGAGTTGCTGCGTCTACAATAACGTCAGGCTTAAATTCATGAGCATAGTCTAGGGCATCAGCCAAAATCAGTCGGCCCTCTGCATCTGTGTTGAGAATCTCAACAGTTTTACCATTTCGACCTCGTACGATATTACCTGGCTGAATCGCGCTGCCATCAGGCATGTTTTCTGTGAAAGCTAAAATCGTCACAATTCGATTTGAAACTTTAAGTTTAGATGCCAGAAGCGTCGCGCCGAAAACCGTGGCAGCACCCGTCATATCATGCTTCATCTCTTCCATTCGAAGTGACGGCTTGATAGAGATTCCACCGCTGTCAAAGGTGACCCCCTTACCAACGAAAGCGATGGTTTTAAGATTTTTTGACTTCTTTTGACCTTTTGGAAGGTACTCAAGAACAACAATCTTACCCTCACGAGTCGAGCCTTGACCTACAGCCAAGAAAAGACCCATTCCCTCACGGCGTGCGTCACTCTCGGAGAGGACCCGACATTTGATCCCATATTTTTTCGCAAGCTTCACTGCTTCACCGGCAAAGTACTCGGGCGTACCGAAATTTGAAGGCTCGTTTGACCAGTCCCGAGTGATATTCACCGCCTCGGCAACCGCAAGGGCGCGTTCGGCCTCTGAAGACAATCGCGCCACTAGCGCCCGATCTGAACCGATCAGGTAAAGCTTAGATAAACCAGCTGTTTGCTCAGCGCTCTTTTTATACTTATTGAAAGAGTAAGCATTCAGCAGAAATCCTTCGAGAAAGCCACGGATCAGGGCCGGTTGGGTCATGGCTCCTTCCATGACGATACTCGCTGACTGCACTTTTTCAGCGGACAATTTGGACCAAAGAAATGAAGCCGCCAGGCGGGCTTTTTCGTGGGTCAGCTCTGAACTTTTGCCGAGCCCCAAGAGTAGGACATTTTGCGCAGAGCCTAAACCCGCGAAGCGAACCATCTGAACCGATCCATGACGGGCTGAAAACGCATCCACTTTGCTAAATTTCTCTAAAAGCGAGGAGTACTTAGACCTCGCTGGCACGCTGATTTTTTTATTCTCTCCTTGAAATACAAGGACTACTTCGGAATCGACAGCCGGAGCCGTCTGGCGAGCCTCGATCACCGGAAGTTTCCAAGTGGTTGCCAAGGTTTTCGGAGATTGGGTGGAAGCCATGGAAAGCCCTCAAATTTTTGAAAAAACTGTGATTAGTTGGATTTGAACTTCCTTAACATAGGGGCAGTACATGTTGAAGCGGTATCAAAACCAGATTGGAACCCTCCTTAGGCTGAGTGATGCCCTCACTGTGGGGGCCACCTGGACGCTTGCCTATTGGCTACGGTTTGAGTTCCAAATTTTCGAAGTCACCAAAGGAATTCCGGGGTTTGGAACTTATGCCACTCTGCTTCCATTGGTGGTGATTCTTTGGGGCGTGGTTTTCTCTTGGATGGGACTCTACTCGTCGAACCGGGTCCTTCGGAGGACCCATGAATTTTACCGGACCATTTCGGCTCATATTACCGCTCTCACATTTTTGCTCGCATTGACTTACTTGATCAGTGACTACCGCTATTCGCGAGCCACGATGGCCATCTTTGGATTCTTAGGCGCCCCTGCACTGGCACTGGGACGCCTCTTCATTCGTAATCTAGTTCGAAAAATCCGTACAAACGGAATGGGAGTGGCCAGAACGCTTGTCGTAGGCGACGGGCGATCGGCTGAAATGATTATTCAACGCGTGAAGAAGTTCCCTGAATTAGGCTTCCAAATCACCGGACAGCTCGTAGCTGATCCCAAGACCGTGACAGAACATTCACGAGATTTTCCGATTCTCGGCAGTTTTCAGGACTTTAAGTCGGTCTTGGAGCAAAACCATTTTGAGGAAATCATTTTTGCACTGCCTCGAACCCACGGCAGTCTCCTGGACGAGCTTCTGGCTCAGGTTCGTGATGAAACGGTGGATATTCGTATCGTTCCTGATCTTCATGAATACGTGGTTCTGGGGTGCCTGATTGAAGATTTTGAGGGAATCCCAGTGGTGGGAGTCAATGAATCCCCCTTAGAAGGCTGGGGAGCAGGGTTCAAACGGCTTACAGACATCCTTTTATCGAGCTTTGGTCTGCTCATTCTCAGCCCCATTTTTGCCTTAATTGCGATAGCTATGCGCATGTCCTCGCCAGGTCCTATTTTTTATCGTCAAGAGCGCATGGGGATGGATGGACGATCGTTTCAAATGATTAAGTTCCGATCGATGCGAGTGGATGCAGAAGAGCGAACAGGACCTGTTTGGGCAACAGCTGAGGACAACCGAAAAACACCGATCGGAACATTTTTAAGATCAACTAGTCTCGATGAACTTCCTCAGCTTTGGAATGTTCTTATGGGCGATATGTCGCTCGTGGGGCCTCGACCTGAAAGACCCTTTTTTGTGAATAAGTTTCGAAGTGAAATCCCGGGATACATGCTTCGACACAAAGTAAAATCTGGGATTACCGGCTGGGCACAAGTTCACGGGTGGAGGGGCGACACGTCTCTCGCCCGCCGAATCGAATGCGATTTATACTACATTCGACATTGGTCATTTTGGCTGGATATTAAGATTCTTTGCCTCACTGTTTGGAGAGGATTCATCAACCGGAATGCTTATTAGGCGGCGCTTTCCTCGACTTATTGATTGGTACATTCTAACCGAGGTGGCAGCGCCGTTCCTCGGTGGCCTTGCGTTTTTCACCTTCATCTTTTTGATGTTCCAGCTACTTCGACTTTCTGAGTTTTTTATCGTCCATGGCGTACCGCTGATTCACCTCCTTCAAATCTCTGGCTTGCTTTGCTTAACCTTCGTTCCCTTTGCATTACCGATTTCGTATCTCATTTCGCTACTATTGGGGTTTGGTCGACTTTCAAGCGACAGTGAATTGATTTCGATGAAGGCGGCTGGAGTTTCTCTGGGAAGAATGACAGTAATGCCGGTCTTTCTGGCCCTACTCACCACCTGTATTTCTCTTTTCTTAAATCTTGAGTGGGTTCCGAATTCCGAAAAATTACTCAAACAAAAGCTCATCAATGTTGGGAATACCCGTCTTGTCGGCTCCATTAGTGAGGGAACATTCAATCAGGGTTTCTTTGATTTACTCATCTATGCCGATCGGGTTGATTCGAAGACGAATCGCATGGAAGGCGTATTTATTTATGATGAACGCGAACCCAAAAGCCCCCTGACCGTAGTCGCCAAATATGGACAATGGACCTCCAAACCCGAGAAAGATGGGGGATCTACCGGAGTTCTTTTGCTCAGACAGGGCAATATTCATCGAAGTGAGACGACTGAAGGCAGCTATCAAAAAATCGACTTCGAGGAGTACCGACTTTTTCTTCGAATGAATCCTGGTGGCACTGGAACCTGGAGCAAACCGAAGATGATGAATTGGGATGAACTTCGGCAAGCCAGTCTGATGGCAAAAAAAAATAATCAAAGTACGAAAGTGTTTGAGGGCGAACTGTGGCGAA
>JAGWZD010000189.1 GCA_018968995.1 Bdellovibrionales bacterium | reverse complement strand
GATTACACCTGAGGGAGTTTTCGAAACCTCGGTTGCGTTGAAGGTCGAGGGTTTGACCTCGAAGGTGGAACTCTTAGCGACTCGGGCTCAGGCTCTAGTGGCTCGAGTGGGGACAGGGGCAGTGCAGTCGTTGAATGAGTTTTCTGCTCAACCGGGCCACTATTGTTCCAGCTGCTCCTATCAAGCTCAGTGCGACGCTCGAAAAATTCCGTGAGCCACTGTTTTGACGGGCGGAGGCGCAAGGGGTAATTCCTGCCCAATTTGGGTTAGAATTCCTTGCGCTTTCATCCAAAACTCCTCAGACTACAAGTAAGACCATGAAAAGCCAAAGGATTGGCCCATTCTTGAGGAATAAGGCATGGAAGCAAAGTCACTGAAGAGCTGGAGTGCGCGGGTTTTGTGGATTTTGGGAGCCGGAGTCTGGCTCATGCTGATGGCGGGAGCGTGGAACCGAGCCGACGCCGCAGAAACTGAACCCTATAGCTTTAGTTGGCTCGATCCGGAGAAGAAAATTTATGTGCTTCAGAACCGGAAATACACCAAGGCGAATCGAGTCCTGATCAGCGCGTTGGGCGGTATTGGATGGAGTAATCCGTATCGAAACGTCTGGTCAGTCGAGCCTCGGCTCGCATTTTTTCTGAGTGAGTCGTTTGGTTTTGAGGTCTTCTACTCGAAGCTGACGAATTCACCAAATACGACATTTAAAGCGCTAGAAGCGTCGACAGCAGGTACATCTCTTCCTCTTTTGAGAGAGATTCGTGGTCAGATGGGCGGGCTCATTCACTGGGTGCCCTGGTACGCCAAGATCAACGTGTTTAATACGATTTTGTACTTTGACTGGGGCTTTGAGTTTGGAGCGGGGCAATTGCAAGCAAAGAAGCTTACGAAGCCGAGCTCGGCCACTCCGACAGATCCGTTTACAGAGACTACTGAGAATCTGACGGCGCTTTATGCAGGAACCAGTCAGCAATTTTTTCTGTCTCAGAATTGGTCGGTTCGGTTGGATGTATTAGGGGCGTTCTATCAAGCGAGTTACAAGAGAGATTCGGAGGAAAAAGCGTGGTTCTCCAACTTTCAGTTCGGCGCTGGTCTCGGGTATCGACTCTGATGTTTAGAAAAGTGAAGCCCTTTTCTCAGTTCTTGGTGATCGCGCTCAGCTTGGCACCTGGGTTGTCCTCCGCTTCAGACGAGGGTGCCTTGCAAAAGTTGGCAGAGGCACAGAAGCTTTACGAGAGTAAGCAGTACTTCAAAGCGGCCCGTTATGCCTTTTCGGCGGTGGACGAGAATCCGGCTCGAAAACCGGAGGCCCATGCTTGGGTAACGTTATCGTTAGTAAAAGCGGGTCTTGAACAGTCGGCCAGTTACTTTTTTATTCAAACGCTCACCAGTGGAGAGCGATCCGCCATTCGTCGGGTTCTCAGTGTGGCTGAGAAGATGCTTTGGGCGGTAGGTCCTGATCTATTGAATCCCTATCTGCTCAAGCACACTTCAGCCGAAGATTACGATCCGAAAAGTCGAGTAGCGTATCTTTATGTGGCGGCAAGAGACGCTCTTTTAAATGGCGATGAAAAGAAGGCTTTAGGGTATTTGTCCAGCATCTCGAAAGAGTCCCGTTCTGCAGCTGAGTTGTATCAGCTACGCGCCGCTATCCATGCCTCCAGTGGAGGCCTCGACTCAGCGTTATCCGATTTTTCAACCTGCGAGAGGCTCGCCTCAAATTTGGATTCAGCGGGTCGAGCACAAGAGGATCTGAAGAACCGATGCATCGCGGGTCAGGCTCGTATCCTGTACGAAAAAGAGAAATTCGAGGCAGCTGATCGTGTTTACGACCGAATCTCAAAACAGAGTATTGTCTGGACCGAAATCCTATTCGAGCAGGCGTGGAACTCTTTTAGGAGAAACGAGTTTAATCGCACCCTAGGGAAGCTTGTTTCTTATAAAAGCCCGGCACTCTCGTTTGTTTATAACCCCGAAGTAGATGTTCTCCGGGCTCAGTCGTATTTATCACTTTGTCTTTATCCTGATGCCGATCGCGTAGCGGATGAGTTTAACAAGACTTATGCAGAAATGGGTCAGCAAGTGAAAGACTTGCTCGAGAAGAATCGCCAGAAATTGTCGGCTCTTTTTGATGCCGGAAAACTTGCGGCGGCTCAACCATTGACGTCTTCTAAGCCGCTCAATCGGTTAATGAACCGATTTGTGCGCTCTCCATCTTTTGCAAGATGGATTCAATCAGATCGAGATTTGGAAACTGAGCTTCAAAATATCCAAGGTTTTGCCAAGTCCAATCCATCGGTCGCCCTTGAAAAGGGAAAAGGCTTTCCTGAGTTTTTGAATGAGGTTTTGAATTTTAGGCGCAAAGCCATTCGGGCATTGGGTGGGGCTTTCGTCAAAAACAGTCTGCTCGATTATCATTCTGAGTTAATTTCGAACTACGAAAAGATGTCCTTCATTAAGCTTGAGATGCTTCGGCGATTTAAGGAAAAGCTGATGACACGCAAGCCGGTAGATGAAGAGCGAGCAAAAGGAAATGTGGTGCCGAGGCGCCGGGATGATCAGTATTACTGGTCGTTTAACGGTGAGTTTTGGAATGACGAGCTGGGGGATTATGTGTTCGGCCTGGAGTCGGACTGTCATGGGTAAACACCTCAACAGATTAGCTAGGCTCAGTCTTTTCGTCGTGATCGTTTCGTTTTTTTCGGGGCTTGCTCGGGCAGCGGTGTACTCCGAGGCTGAGGTCAGCTCGGTGTTGTCTTCTGATGAGAAAAAGATCCAGGAGATCCGTGATCAGGAAATTGAACAATTAAAAATCACATTGGCCAGGCGACTTCCCTCAGCTCGTCGTGCAGATCTCTATCTCCGACTTGCAGAGCTTTATATTGAGGCTTATCGATTTCTGTATCTCGCCGAGGGCCGAGTGCACACTGCTCGAATTGAAAAGGGCATGCCCGTTAAACAAATCGATCATAGCCGCTCACAACCTTACTTAAATCTAGCGATTCGTGCGTGTCAGGAAATCGTAGACTTCAAGATCCAATATGAGCGAATGGATCAGGTTTTGTATTTTCTGGCGTATAACTATAATGAGCTGGGAAATGTTTCCACCGCCCAGAAGTATTTTTTAGAGTTGGTCCGGCGCTACCCCTCGAGTGCCTTTGCAGTAGAGGGGTATCGAGAGCTGGGTGAGGTGGCCTATAGGGCTCGGGATTTCAGGTCTGCGGTTTCTTACTTTGAACAGGTTTTGGCTCGTAGTGCGCAAGCGCCGGCATTCCAGAATGAGCTTCCTCGTGTCTATCAACGCTTAGCGTGGTGTCGGTATCGTTTAAAGCAGTACGACAAAGCCGTTTCTTCAATGAAAGAGGCGATTCGTCTAGCCAGCTCAGGTCAAGAGAAACTGCTGTCAGTAAAAGAAGAGGCGTTGCGGGACCTGGCGATTTTCATGACCGAGTCGGGCAACGTTGAAGAGGCGATTGTATATTTTCAGCGCGCTGCTGGCGATCAGTCCTTTTACCCGAAGGTTTTGGAGTCCTTGGGGCGACAATATGAGCGCAATGTCGAGCCTGTAAAAGCCACTCAGGTTTACGAATCATTGCTGAAAACTCATCCTAAAGACGAAGTGGCATTTCGAGTTCGCGTGAAGCTCGTAGACCTTGATCTTCGTCGCGGACGGTATAGTGAGGCTTTAGCGAGAATTAAAGGAGTTAAGCTTTATTCTGCGTCTGAAGGGGAAACCCAGACGTCTTGGCAAAACCTGCGTGCGATGATTCGCCGAACCGCCACAGAGAGCCACGAAAAATTCAGAAAAAGTGCTGACCGCAAGGCGCTAGAAGTAGCTGAACGGTTTTATGAGGCCTATTTAGAGCCTATTTTAGAGCTATCTGATCCTCGAAAAGAGGCGCCAGAGATTCAGATGTATCTTGCAGATGTCAAGCGCGAGCGCGGGCTTTCAAAAGAGGCATCTACGTTATACCGAAAAGTGGTCGATAGCGTAGATAAACGCTATTCAAAAGAGGCTGCGGCCTTGTGGACTGCCAGTTTGGCGGATGCGATTCGAAAGGAATCTCAGACAGAAAAAGGAACCGGGGTCACACGGGCAGAGCCTTCTGCGCTTGAAAAGGAATTCGTGCAGGCTGCCGATGATCTTGGAAAATCCTTAAAGGGCTCAAACGAGGCTCGAGAAGCGAAGCTCAAGGCAGCGCAGGTACTGGCGGCGTACCCCGACTCACAGAAGGCGGCTATGAAGCGCATTCGGGCGCTGCTGGAGGAGTCTCCTCGATCAGCGCAGGCGGTAACCGCAGCTAGGCTTTGGTTGCAGGTGTATTCAGATCGTCTTAGTGCGAGCGAAAAGAGAGAGAAGGCTGGCAAGGATACCCGAAACGCTGCTGAGGACCTGCAAGACGCGATTCAGGATATCAAGGAGTATCCGGAAGTAATGGCGTTTGACCTAGAGCATGGCGGTAAACTGAAGTCCGCACTAGCTGAACAAGACTCGCGATTGAAGGTTTCGGCCATTCAGTTTTCTGAGAAAGACCAAGACTTTAAGGCTGCAGCAAAACTCTACGAAAAGTTTGCAGAAGAGAGTCAGGATAAAGAGACGGTCTCGAAGGCCTTCGAGAACGCTGTGGCAAGCTGGTTGCGCGCCGGTGACATGGAAAACGCCGATCGAGCCGTCTTAGCCTGGCAGGCTCGGCAGCCAGATAATAAGGCTGCGGCGCAAGCGATTAGAAACTCGGCGACGCTTCTTTTTATACAGGGC
>JAGWZD010000188.1 GCA_018968995.1 Bdellovibrionales bacterium | reverse complement strand
AGGTCCATTAAAATTTTCCCATAGGTAGTGGCTAGAGCGCTATTTTTGGGGTCTAACTCATGAGCTTTTCGAGCAGAAATTTCGGCCAAAGAGAGATCACTTTTTGCCAAGTACGCAAGCGCTCTTACATGATGAAGAGCAGGAAGATCTGCATCAATAGCTTCAGCCTTCAATAATTCTTGCAACGCTCCGGTGGGATCATTGTCTCCTAAGGAGGCCTCAGCCAAATTCACCCAATTCTGAGCTTCGGCCTTTGAGCTCTTGCCAATCCCAATGGCAGCACATCCAGACAGAGCGATAACGAAAATCATCATCGCCGAGATTAAAGTCGTTTTTACCAATTTCGTTCGGATATCCATGACCTCCAGAATAGGAGCGGCAGCTAAACGTGTCAAACACGCTTGAGCCAGGCCACCGATTCAAAATGGACGGTTTGTGGGAAAAAATCGAAGAACGCGAACTCCTGAACCCGCCAACCCCGAGAACTGAATCGAGCCACATCTCGAGCCCAGGAGTCTGGGTCACACCCCACTGCAATGAGGTGATCCACCCCCCGTCGCTCCAAAACTGCCAGGATAGATCCAAAGGCATCCGCACAACCCTCTCGAGGAGGGTCCAGAATGCATGCCCCACCAGAGATCGAGACTTCCGCAGACCTCTGCTGCATGGCCCATTTCTTCACGTCCATGGAATAAAATCGGTAATGGGCTGGTACCGACAGCTCCAGGCCCTTCTGAATCAACCGGCCCGCGCCTCGATCCACACAATGAACCTCGGTATAACGAGAGGCCAAACCCAGAGACAGGTTTCCGGAGCCCCCATAAAGATCGAGCAATACATGTCCCCCCAGAAGCTTTTTGGAAATCCACTCTTTCAAAAGACGGTTTTGAGCGTCATGAACTTGGCGAAACCCTAGGGCGGCATGGGGAGCGTTCCACGAGCTCTCTAACTCGCCGGTCTCTTGAACCTCCAACTCTAGTTTACTAGCCCCAGAGCGAGCCATTGCTTCTCTTTCAAAGGACTTCAGCGACCGATTAATTTCCTCGCGCGCAATCTCACAACGATCAATCGGCACCACTTCGTGGCTTCCACGGGCATAAAACCCTAGCCCAAACGGGCCTCCACGAAGCTGTATTCGATTCCGATAACTCCAGGGATCTAAGGCGGGAAATTCCTCGCGAGGTAAAGTCCTAGACTCGGTGAGTCCCACGCGCGCGAGCGCATGCAGCGCACCTGAAACCTTGGTCTTCCACTGGCGATCATAGGGCACGTGTTGCCATTGGCAGCCCCCGCACCGGCCAAAAACGCTACAGCGGGGCTGCGCACGCTCGGGGGACGGGGACAAGACCTGTAGGACCTCGGCCTCCACAAACCGTTTCTGTTCGCGCGTGACTCTTACCCTGACTCGGTCGCCAGGGAGCGTTCCCGGCACAAAAACCACACGGCCGCCTGAATCACGGGCGACTCCCGGCCCTGATCGAGACAAATCCTCGACTGTTAGCTCAAGCTCTAAAGAGTTTTCCGGCATTTGGGCCCGGACATTACGAGGAATAGAGAGTCTGAGCAATAAGCAACTCTTGCCCCCCATGGCACGCCTTGGTAGCTTGACGGCGGTTTCCACCCATGGCCAAAAACATCAGAAATTTTTGTATCATCGCGCACATCGATCACGGCAAGTCCACTCTTGCCGACCGTCTTTTGGAAAAAACCAATACAGTCACCTCACGAGAGATGGAGTCGCAGTACCTCGATAATATGGATATCGAGCGCGAGCGCGGAATCACGATCAAAGCTCAAAGCGTTCGACTGAAGTACAAAGCCAAAAACGGACAAGAGTACATCCTCAACCTCATCGACACCCCAGGACACGTGGACTTTACGTATGAAGTGTCTCGCTCGCTTGCGGCCTGCGAGGGTGCAATTTTGGTGGTCGACGCCTCACAAGGTGTTGAAGCTCAAACTCTTGCCAATGTTTTCATGGCTCTTGAAAACAATCTCGATGTGTTTTGTGCCGTGAACAAAATCGATCTGCCCTCAGCTGATCCAGAGCGCGTGCTCGCAGAAGTAGATGAGACTATCGGACTAGTCGACACCTCGACCGCTGTGCGCTGCTCTGCCAAGGCGGGTATTGGAATTGAAGATATTCTCGAAGGGGTAATCAAAAACTTTAAGCCACCAAAGGATGCCGATAATGATCCTCTTCGTGCGCTGATCTTTGATAGCTGGTTTGACCCTTACCAAGGCGTTATCGCCCTTTGTCGCGTATTCGAGGGCAACATTAAAAAGGGTACGAAGATTCGTCTATTTCACGTGGGCAAGGAATTCGAAGTTCAGCGCATTGGCGTCTTTTCACCGAAATTTACAGACGTAAGCCAAATCGGCAGTGGCGAAGTAGGCGCTATCGTCTGTGGCATCAAAGACGTACGCGACATGAAGGTGGGCGACACCATCATGGATGCGAACAATTTAGCGAAAGAATCTTTAGGGGGCTTCAAAGAAGCCAAGCCCATGGTGTTTTGCGGTGTTTATCCCGTGGATGCCGACCAATACAATGACCTCAAAGAGGCGCTTGAGAAACTACGTCTGAACGATGCCGCCATTAGCTGGGAGCCAGAAACCTCGAATGCTTTAGGTTTTGGGTTTAGATGTGGGTTTCTGGGTCTTCTTCATATGGATGTTGTTCAGGAGCGCCTCGAGCGCGAATACAATCTGAACCTCATCACCACTGCCCCTTCAGTTGTCTATAGGGTGACCAAAACTGACGGCGAATGGCTCATGGTCGACAATCCCGCTAAACTCCCTGAACAGACGAAAATTGCCACCATTGAAGAGCCCTACATCAAATTATCGGTACACATGCCGTCGGAGTATGTCGGCGCAGTGATGGCTTTGTGTAATGATCGTCGTGGAATCCAGATCAAACTCGACTACCTAACTAAAGACCGCGTGACATTAGTTTACGATCTGCCACTCAATGAGATGGTTTTTGATTTTTATGACAGGCTCAAAAGTGCCACTAAAGGCTATGCCTCGATGGACTACGAGTTGACAGACTACAGAGAGAGCGACCTTGTGAAGCTTGATGTTCTCATCAACGGTGATCCTGTCGATGCCCTTTCCTTGATCATTCATCGAGCAAAAGCGGCGATCCGCGGGCGTGAACTTGCCAAAAAAATGAAAGAGCTTATTGAACGTCAGATGTATGAGGTCACCATTCAAGCGGCGATTGGTTCCAAAATCGTCGCTCGCGAGACTCTGTCTGCTCTTCGAAAAAACGTAACAGCAAAGTGCTATGGTGGTGATATTTCCCGAAAACGTAAGCTCCTCGAAAAACAGAAAGAGGGCAAAAAGCGCATGAAGCAGGTGGGCACTGTCGAAATCCCTCAAGAAGCCTTCCTCGCTGTACTCAAGGTGGACTAATCGCATGCGTCGGCTACTTCAGGAGTACGGGGTTGTAATTGCCTTAGCCGGACTCTCTGCAGTGCTCTTTCGTTTTCTGGTTCTGGAGGCCTACTCAATACCAGGACCGGCTATGAAGCCCACCTTGCTTCCCGGTGATCACGTCCTGGTGCTGAAGACCCCTTATGTTTTCGGAGACCCCATTCCCGAGCGCGGTAGCGTCGTCCTACTCGCCCCACCGGAAGATCCAGACCACTATTATCTGCGACGAGTCATTGGTATTCCTGGCGACGAAGTGCAAATCACCGGTGGCGACGTTTGGCTCAACGGAAAGAGGCTGCGGTTGGACTCTTCTACGCCTCCTTCTCCAGTGGAATGCCAAACGGAAGAACTGGCGCCTCTGACCTACGAAATTTGTCGGCATAGTCCGGAATTAGAGGATTTTCCTAACACCAAAGTTCCCCCCAATCGCCTATTTCTGGTGGCTGATTTTCGCACTCGAGTATCCAGCCCCTTTGGTTCGGCCGCCATGGCGCCGCTTGAGAGTATTCGTGGTGAAGCAAAATGGATTTGGCTATCCATTCAGCCCGCAGGGGAAGTCCAGGCTCTTACGAAGGATACAAATGAGGGTTCTGTATTTTCTCGCTTGAGGTTCAACCGAATTTTCAGGAAAGTAAAATCGTGACCTCTTCGCTGCTCTCCATCGCGCAGCTTTCTCTGAAAGAAATTCACGAAATACTTTCCATTTCTAGAAAACTGCAGTCCACAGACGCACGCAATCAACTCTTGTCGGGTAAAACCATTGGACTGCTTTTTTACGAAAACTCCACCAGAACTCGTGTGTCCTTTGAAAATGCCATTCGAAGAATGGGCGGATCCCCCCTGTCCCTTGCTATTTCGAGTTCAAGTGTACAGAAGGGGGAGACCCTTGCAGATTCACTTCGAAATTTAACCGCTCTTGGTGTTGATGGGTTTATCATTCGACACCCTGATTCTGGCGCTGCCGAACTAGCCGCAAAAGTGCAAAATCTACCTGTCCTTAATGCCGGCGATGGAATGCATGCTCACCCGACACAGGCCCTTCTGGATGCTTGCACCATGTGGCAGGAATGGGGAGCATCAGACCAGTGGCTTCGAGGAAAGAAAATTTTGATTCTTGGGGACATTCGTCACAGCCGCGTGGCGAGATCCAACTTAGAGCTTTTGCCGCGCCTTGGAGCCGAAGTAACGCTTTGTGCGCCTGGACCCTTGCTGCCTCGGGAAGACGAGCTACAAAGCTATGGTTCAATTTCCCGAGTTTATTTCCCTGAAGAAGCGCTCATTCATTGCGATGCTGTTTTAGTGCTGAGGCTCCAACTTGAAAGGCAAGCGGCCGGATTTATTCCTTCTGTTGCAGAATACACGCGGTTCTGGGGACTC
>JAGWZD010000187.1 GCA_018968995.1 Bdellovibrionales bacterium | reverse complement strand
CACCGGAGACTTAGGACCCACCGGAAATGTGGGAACCATTTTCATAGCTTGCCAGCGAAAAAGCCCCCCCAGGAAGCGCGTGACAAGTTGCGTTAAACTCTTGAATTCTCACTCTTCCTCACTCAAGACCTTCAGCAAAAAAAAACAACGTGATGCTCTGCAACTGCTCGCTTCCCAGCACCTCCTTGCCATGGTACGTCAACTGCTAACTGACACGCTTCGTTAATCGATAACGCCTGGAAAGGCTCAACACAGTAAGGGGGACTTCGAAGTGGAAACTCAAAATCAAAACGCAAATCACGCACAGAAGAACAAAGCCATTGAGCTTGCCGTTCAAGCTATTGAAAAGCAGTTCGGCAAAGGCTCGATCATGCGCCTCGGCGAGACTGAAAACATGGTCGCCCAGGGCATTGAAGCTGTTCCAACAGGCTCGCTAAGCCTTGATCTCGCTCTCGGCATCGGCGGCCTTCCTCGTGGCCGCATCATTGAAGTCTACGGACCGGAAGCTTCCGGTAAAACCACCGTCACTCTGCACGCCATTGCTGAAGTGCAGAAGCTCGGTGGAATCGCTGCATTCATCGACGCAGAACATGCGCTTGATGTGAACTATGCTCGTAAGCTCGGTGTTCGCACCGACGACTTACTCATCTCGCAGCCCGACACGGGCGAGCAGGCTCTCGAAATCGCCGACGCCCTGGTGCGCTCGGGCGGAATCGACTTGCTCGTGATCGACTCGGTCGCGGCCCTCGTGCCACGCGCTGAAATTGAAGGCGAAATGGGCGATTCGCACATGGGTCTTCAGGCTCGGCTCATGAGCCAAGCTCTGAGAAAGCTCACCGGAACAATCAACCGCAGCAAGACGCTCGTGATCTTCATTAACCAGATCCGAATGAAGATTGGCGTGATGTTCGGAAACCCTGAAACCACGACTGGTGGAAACGCACTGAAGTACTACTCGTCAGTTCGCATGGACATCCGCCGGATCGCTGCCATCAAGGACGGCGAAAACGTCATCGGTAACCGCACACGTGTGAAGGTGGTGAAGAACAAGATGGCTCCCCCGTTCAAGGAAGTCGAATTCGACATCATCTACGGTGAAGGCATCTCCAAGGAAGGCGATCTGCTCGATCTGGCCTCAAACATGAACATCATCGAGAAGAGCGGCACCTGGTACACCTACAAGGATGAGCGCATCGGCCAAGGACGTGAGAACGCCCGCCAATGGCTCAAGGATAACGCCAAGGCGGTAGATACCATCCGCGCAGAGGTTCTGAAGAAAGCAGGAATTGGTCTGAAGCCTCTGTCTCCCGCAGCTCAATCGGCAGCGGCAGCAGGAGCCCAGATTCCTGCCGGAGCCACCATGGCCGGAAAACCGACGATGTCGGCTTCGGCTACAGCTTCTAAGAACGCTCCTTCAAAGAAGTAATCTGAGAATTTCAGATCTAGTAAAGGCCGGGGAACCCACTCCCCGGCCTTTTGCTTTTGGTGCGTGGAGCTCGACACGTGCCCAAAGTTTAGACACTTAAAAACTTCCGCGAAAATGGGGCATTTCTTTTCATTTCATGCACTTAAACATCTACAAAACGCCGGCACAGCCTTTGCGATAAGGGCCACTGTACACGCGATGCGTGAAAGCAGTTTTTGTAGAGGAGAGAGTGTTTATGAAGCTTTTTAAGAATTCCAAGAGAACCCAAAAATACAGTGCCGTCGTGGCAGCTAGCTTAGCGTTTCTCGCTGTAGGCTGCGGAAAACAGCGCGCCGGTCAGTACCACGGGGTTGAGGTGGGACAAAATCCCATCACCAACACCTCCGCACCCACCCAAGTGGTGCTTTCGATCCAAGAATCTCAGTCTGACTTTGTCTCTGGAACTTGGGAAACAGAGTCGAGCTCTGGAACCTTCACCGGCACACTGAAGTCTGATCAAATTGAAAACGTTTGGCTCACTAAAGGAACCAAGACTTCCTCAAACGGATCCACCAGTGCGCTCACCAACTCGGCGTACTACCTCACCCAAGAAGTACCCTGTCTTGGGAAATACAATGGATCTTTAAAGTTTGACGGCAAAACGATCTCGGGCACCTTGAGAAATACGGCAGCCCAGCAAGGCACCAACGGCACCACGTCAATGCTGATTACGATGACTCCAGGAGCCTGCGTCGAGATCTCGGTCAACGCCTCGAAGATCGACTGATTATTGAAATCGACGACGAAGTAAGAACGCAACGCCCATAAAGACCAGAAGTCCCGCCCCCAAAAAGTGGGGGGGGAAGGGCAGAGCGGCGCTCAAGGTCTCCAAGACCTTGCCGCTAGTGCCGTTCTCCCAAGCGGCTGGAGTTCGTTTCGGATCTGTCTCTGTACGACCTTCGGTGCTCGAAGCCACTGCCGCCTGAGGTTGAGACTGTGAAGACGCTTGAGCAGCTTTTGCCGCCTGAGCGGCCTCGGCCATTCGAGCAGCCTCTTCGGCCTCGCGCTTCTTTCGTTGAAGCTCCAACTGCTCTTGAGCCAATCGCTCGAAAATCTTCGCGTTATCCACTTGAGCTGGCGGGATGAGAATCGTTGTTCCTGGAGCGAGCTTTCTGAAGTCGATGCCCGGGTTCGCACTGACAATCTCTACGCGAGAGTGCGGGGAGCCTAGTTTGACCTGGGCAAGCTTAGCGATCGTATCTCCTTTTTGAACCGTATAAGACTCAGCAGTAGCGCCAAAGTCCTCATAAAAGGGTTTCATCTCGCCCTGGTTTTGACCCACTCGAACAGGTGAAGAATAATAGACTACGGTACCGGTTGTAATTTGTGCTTCAGGATTCCACAGCTTCAAATCTTCAGACCGCGCCGGATCTCGATAGATTTTTTGAGCCAGATCCACCCAGCTTCCCTCTCCTCGAACGAAATAAAACGCATTCATCAGCGCACCATTTCTTTCAAAGGGCAGCTTCTGAATCGCTTCAACTTTCATCGCATCGTGGGCAGGAGTCTGAGTTTTCGCAACAGGGGCTGGAACGGCTGCGGCTTTGCGGGCAACCCGGGCCGCCTTCTTTTCCTCTTGCCGCTGAGCCACTACTGGAGGCACCGCCTCAACAGGAACGGTATTGGCGTCTTGCACGGAGGTGGACAGCGACGCTTGTTTCTGAGGAAGTTCTGGCTTGATCTCGGTGGTCTCGGTGGTCTCGGTGGCCGCAGTCGCCCCTGATGCGGAATCCGTTGTCACGTTCGTCGGTGGCGCTTCCTCGTCACTACCCGCTTCGGCACTTTTGGCTTCAGCAGTCGCGTCCGCTGCGGCCTCAGAATCGGCGTCCACACTTGAATCGGCCTCGGCTTCAGTTCCATCCTCCACAACATGACGAGAAGAGCAGGAGGTCGATCCCACGCTCAATACGAGCCACGCTAAACTCATTGCCGCTCCGCGAAGCCAAAGATTCTGAAATGAACCGAAACGTTTCATGGACTTGTCCTCACCTTCCTAAGTGTAACTCGGCCACCAGGAGTAAAAATCGGCAAAAAATACCCAGTCACCCCTGGTTCAGTCTTTGATGCCTTGGGGCAAGGAAAGCTGTATTTTTCCAGGCACTTGCCCTTGAATCCATGCCCGGCTATGCATGAGCTTATGAGAGCCGCACAGATACGAGAAAAGTTCCTGAAATACTTTGAGCAAAACGGTCACACGATTGTGGAAAGTTCCGCTCTAGTTCCGCAAAACGATCCCACCCTTTTGTTTACCAACGCAGGGATGGTCCAATTCAAAGACGTGTTTCTCGGCAAAGATCCTCGCCCCTACACTCGAGCGGTTACGTCTCAGAAGTGCGTACGCGCTGGCGGAAAGCATAACGACCTTGAAAATGTGGGATTCACTGCCCGACATCATACTTTTTTTGAAATGCTGGGAAATTTCTCTTTCGGAGATTATTTCAAAAAAGACGCCATTCACTTTGCTTGGGAGTTCGTCACTCGGGAACTCAAATTACCGAAAGACCGACTCTACGTTACCGTCTTTGAGAAAGACGATGAGGCTGCCGAAATTTGGCATCAGCAAGAAGGCGTTCCCCGCGACAGAATCTATCGATTTGGCGAAAAAGATAATTTCTGGTCCATGGGTGAGACCGGTCCTTGCGGCCCCTGTAGCGAAATCTTTGTAGATCGCGGCGAAAAGTACGGTTGCGGTAAAGCCACGTGTGCCATGGGATGCGACTGCGACCGATACATGGAATTCTGGAATCTGGTTTTCATGCAGTTTAATCGAGACAATCAAGGCAAGCTCACGCCATTGCCAAAGCCCTCAGTAGATACTGGGGCCGGTCTCGAACGGATTGCCTCCATTCTCCAGGAAGTCGACACCAACTACGACACCGACTGCTTTCAGGAGATCATCTCCAAAACATCACAACTGGCTGGCGTTGCGTACGAAAAATCGTCGCCATCGGCTATTTCGTTTCGAGTCATCGCCGACCATGCTCGAGCCACAACCTTTCTGATTAACGATGGCGTGATGCCATCAAATGAAGGAAGAGGTTACGTTTTAAGACGAATCATGCGCCGAGCGATTCGTCATGGATCAAAGCTTGGATTCAAAGGACCTTTCCTCAACCAGGTCACGCAGTTTGTGATCGATCAGATGCTGAGCGCTTATCCTGAGCTTTCCGATAAACGAGAGTTCATCCGAAGAGCAGTGCTTGCTGAGGAGGAACAGTTTCTCAGAACTCTTGAGCGCGGCCTTCAACTTTTAGATGAAGCGACTTCCGTCCTTCCAAAAGGGTCTAAACTCCCCGGAGAAGTCGCCTTTAAACTCTATGATACCTATGGCTTTCCTTTAGACCTTACTCGAGTGATCTCGGCTGAGCGCGGACTCGGAGTAGATGAAG
>JAGWZD010000186.1 GCA_018968995.1 Bdellovibrionales bacterium | reverse complement strand
GCGGCATACTTAGCAGAACTTCTTGGAGAAGATGTCACACTTGCCGATGATTGCGTGGGCGAAGGCATCGAACTCATGGCAGCAAGCTTGAAAAATGGCCAGATTATGATGCTTGAAAATCTGCGCTTTCACGCAGGCGAGGAAGCCAATAATCCAGAGTTTGCAGCTCAGCTTGCGAAGCTGGCTCAGGTCTACATTACCGATGCCTTCGGGACGGCTCATCGAAAGCATGCTTCCACTTACGGAGTTCCATCGATTGTCGCGATGAAGGGCATGGGCCTTCTCATTGAGAAAGAACTCAAATACCTCGACCCCCTACTCTCTCAGCCGAAGCGGCCTTTCTACGCCATCCTCGGGGGATCTAAAGTCACTGATAAAATTGCCACGATTGAGTCCCTACTAAAGCAAGTGGATGGCTTACTCATCGGTGGTGCGATGGCGCATGCTTTTTGGCAGGCGCAAGGCGATACCGTTCCAGCTGGAGCAAAGCAGCCTAAGCCAGAAGACGTCGAAGCAGCTAAACTCGTCATGCGGGAAGCCAAGCGCAGAAATATTCCCTGCCTGGTTCCTGCAGATACCAATGGTGGATTTGACATCGGTCCAAAGACCATCGCTCAGTTCAGCGAGTTCGTGGCCAATGCAGGCACCATCTTTTGGAATGGTCCGCTGGGCTGGTTTGAAAAACCCGAATATGCTGTCGGAACGTTTGAGGTGGCCAAAGCCGTTGCTGCCACCAGCGCGATGAAAGTGGTGGGCGGCGGTGACACCGTGTCGGCGATCCAGCAATCCGGTATGGGTGCCCAGTTTGATCACCTCAGCACCGGTGGCGGAGCAGTACTCGAGTACCTGGAGGGCAATGGCCTACCTGGGATCGACATCCTCAAAATCTCCGAGCGCCAAAAGCAAATCTTCAATCAATCTCTTTGAGTCATTCCTTTATGTCTAAACCTCGTGGTGTGCTCGTTGCCGGAAATTGGAAGATGAATCATGGTCCGGCCGCTACTCGAGGCTTCCTCGAAACACTGGGCAAGTTGGAATTTCCAAGCGCCATCGTGCAACGTGCTTCCCGGGGACGGGCATTACAGGGCGCTATCTTGGTACCAGCCGTCAGCTTAGAGGCCGCTCGGTCGGTCATCGACGCGCAGGGCTGGAGTGATGTTCTCCAAGTTGGGGCTCAAAATGCCCACTTTGAAGCCTCTGGAGCCTTTACCGGCGAACTTTCAGGTCCGCTTCTCAAAGAAATCGGCGTGAATCTCGCTCTGGTGGGACACTCCGAGCGCAGGCAATACTTTGGCGAGACGGACGAGTCTGCTGGCAAACGAACGGCTTCACTGCTGAGTCAAGGCTTTGAAGTCATTCTGTGCGTTGGAGAGAATCGTTCTGAGCGCAAGACAGGACGAACCAAGGCAGTCCTTTCCAAGCAGCTGACCGAGGCCTTCCAGGCCGCCCAAAGTTGGATGACATCTCGGGGGCTTGAACTGACCCCAACCCACTGGGCGCGCCTAGCAATCGCGTACGAGCCGGTTTGGGCCATCGGAACCGGACTCACAGCCAGCCCCGAACAGGCTCAAGATGCTCATCTTTTTATTCGAACTTGGCTCGAAAAGAGCGCCAAGACTGCCGGATTTCCCCTTCCGCCTGCTCAAACCACGGCAATTCTCTATGGAGGCAGCGTCACCCCAGACAATTTTTCGGGGCTTTTAGCCTGTCCCGACGTTGATGGAGGCCTGGTTGGAGGTGCCAGCCTGAAGCCAGAGAGCTTTTTAAAGTTGATCGAGGCAGCCGCCCAAGTTATCTAGCCAGAACCTATGCAGACGCTCCTGACGTTCATTCATATCACTGCCTGTGTATTGCTGATTCCCGTGATCCTACTTCAATCCGGAAAAGGCGCTGATATTAGCGCAAGCTTCGGTGGCTCTAGCCAAACGGTTTTCGGTAGCTCTGGGGGAGCAAACTTTTTTACTCGCCTCACCACCATCCTCGCGGCAATTTTCATGCTGACATCCTTGACCATCACCACGGTCACCAACCGAAGCAAAAAGAGCGTTTTCGAGGGGACAATACCCGTTCCCGCGAGTGCCCCTGCAGCAGCTCCGTCGGCTACTTCACCCACTACGGCCGCATCACCCGAGGCGGCTCCGACTACCGGTGCAGCCGCTCCTTCTGAGAAGAAGTAATCCTAGACCCCAATTGATCGAGTTAGAGACGTTCGATCAGCTCGATTTGGCCGCGCCTGATGCTGAATACCTTTAAGGGGCGAAAGAGTACTGAATTTTTCACCTGAATCATTCCGGTAATTCCAGGAAAGTCATTTGTTTCTAATAAAAACCTTCTCAGTCGTTCGCGCGAGTTTGACCCGTGCACTTGCGAAAGGGCGCTAGCTAAAACAGCAGCAGCATCAAAACTTACGGCTTCTATGGGTCCTGGCTGGACACCGTGCAGTGCCACAAACTGATCCACAAACTGACGAGCCAGCGTGCCTGTACCTTCTCGATTCGAAAACACATCGACAAAAAACACTTTTCCATCCATTTGTTTTTGAGAGACTCGAGTCATTTCCTCACTATTCCAAAGCGAAGTTCCAAGAAATTCAACATGCTCTACGTCTCGATAGGCAAACATCGGAAGAATCTGACCTGCCGTTTTCGATACATCCGGAATGAAAATCGCATCAAAATCGACGATTGGGGGTAGAGGAGTTGCGCCAACGCCACCCCTTTTTCGACTACCCTTCACTTTTTCAGCAAGAGCCTTGTCCAAACTAAAGCGCTCTCGCTCGCGAGCTTCTGGATAAAGAGTACCCGTCAATTCGTCGACTGATCGCCTGAAGTCTGTTTCTTCCACAGAATAACTAGAGATCGCACGAATCTCGGCCCCTGCCGACTCTGCCGCCGTCCAGAAAAAGTCGGCCGCTACCTCCCCAAGGCGATCTTGCGGATAGAGAATTGCGAATCTTTTCTGCTTTCTCTTCTCCACTGCAAATCTCACCAAAGATTCAATCTGAAACTTCAGCGTTAAATTCCCTTGGAATATGAAGTCGCCCTCTGGTGCGTCCTTTCTTACTAAAGAAATCAGCGGAACACCCAGGTCTTGAGATCGCTGAGCCACACTATCAAGCCCTTTTCCGGTAATGGGACCGAGCACCGCCATCACCTTGTGTTGAAGAATCAGCCTGTCTAAAGCTTTTAATGCATCGGCAGCAGACTCTCCGCTGTCCTCCACTACTAGATTCACCTTTTCCTTCAGCCTCTGGGATGTCTTAAATCCCATTTTAATGGCCTGAAGAGCACGAGCACCAGCGGATGCATAGCGCCCCGAAGTCGGCAGAAGCACACCAATTCGTGTCGCATCACTGGGAACCTGTAGCTTGCTCGCTTGGAGCCAACGGGCGGATTCAGCGTAGAGCGGACTATCCGGAAATCGCGAGACGATGCTTCTGAAGACCTTTTGAGACTCAGAAAAATTACCTGCTGATGCCTCAAGCATCGCTATTTGAAATAAAACATGGTCAGCAATCACTGAGTCGGAGAAGTCATTCAATAATTTTTTCAGTTCATTCGAATCTCGAACTCGATGAAGCGATTCTCTCAGTGGTGGGATGAGAACACGGGCGCTTAGCGGCGCTAAGCGTGATGCGGATAAAAGCTGAGAAATCGCATCTAGATCCAGTCCACGACTGTGATAGACTCGCGCCTTAAGAATCTTAATGCTGATTTGAAGCTGAGTATCGACCTTCGAGAAATCGATCTGGCTAAGGCCAGTATTAGCAAGAGCGGAATTCCCCGATTCGAAATGGGCCCAAGCAGCTTGAAATAGGAGCTGCTGTCTGAGTGGGTCTAGATTCTCTGCGATTTTAAGGGCCTCTGAAAAATCGCTTAGCGCCTCCTGAGGCTGCTTCAGAGACATTCTAGCCAAACCACGGATTTGAAGGATATGAGGCCTTCTACCTCCGTTCGGACTTTTAGCTTCGTACGATTTCGCCCACTTCAGCACCGACTCGTAAGCGCCCGCTTCATATAAAGCCACAATCTCTCGATATTCCGAATCCTCACTGTCATAACTCTGTCGATTTAACAATGAGGGCGAGGCACATGCCGCTGCCAAAAAAACGACGGTAATTGCCCATTTTTCCTGGAACGACATGCCTCTTACGATAACTCCTCAACTCGATACAGGAAACATCCGAATAAACAAGTGTGGGAATGTATAGCAGCTTTTTTAACCTGACCGAGAATCCATTTGGCGAAACGCCAAATACGCGCTTCTTTTTTAACTCTGCCTCGCACCTCAAGGCCGCAGAAGACCTTCGAGCTCACGTTGAGTCTGGCAAAGGGTTTGGAATTCTTACGGGCGAGGTAGGAACAGGAAAAACACTGCTTTCACGTCTGATTCTGAAGGAACTTCACACCACAGCAAACACAGCTCTGATCCTTTTCCCGAGTCTTTCACCGGTAGAACTCATCGCCGCCGTCGCTGAAGAATTTAGACTCTGCAATGACCTCACCGGACAGCAACGAATGAAGCTTTACGTGGATAGACTCTATCAATTTCTACTCCACTCGGCTTCTGCAGGCAGAAAGACCGTGCTCGTCATCGATGAGGCTCATCGCCTGCCCATTGAGACACTAGAAGTGATTCGTTTACTCAACAACCTCGAGACGGAGAGAGAAAAACTCCTGCAAATCCTCTTGGTCGGCCAACCTGAGCTTCTAGACACTCTCGATCGTGAAGAAATCCGTCAACTGACTCAAAGAATTTCTCTCCAAACCTCCCTCAGTGCTCTCACGTTGTCTGAAACAGACGCCTACATTAGCCACCGACTCTATCGAGCTGGTGAGGCCCCCCTGGTTCGATTCGACATGACCGCCGTAAACTGGATCTGGCAGAGATCCGGTGGCAATCCAAGAAAGATCAATCTACTTTGT
>JAGWZD010000185.1 GCA_018968995.1 Bdellovibrionales bacterium | reverse complement strand
CATCCCAAAGATGTTTTTTTTCTAACTACAGATGAGATCTTGTCCTGGCTCGAGGGCCGTGGAGTAACTCTCGACTTGAATTCGATTGTCACAATTCGCAAACGAGAATTTTTAGAGTTTAGTCGTACACCTTCTCCTCCAGATCGTTTCTTCACGCAGGGAGCGGTGGGCTATTCCAATCAGTTTCTATCGGTTCTCATTGACGCCGATCTCCTCATTTCAGATCCAAGCAGCAGTGAAGATCCTTATGTTTTAAAGGGCACGGCCTGCTGTCCTGGCGTTGTCGAGGGCACGGTCCGAGTGGTAAGGAAGATTGCTGATGCCGAGGGGTTAAACGGTGAAATATTAGTAACAGAGAGAACTGATCCCGGCTGGGTACCTTTATATCCCTCGTGCTCGGGTTTGCTAATTGAGCGTGGAAGCCTGCTTTCTCATTCCGCTGTGGTAGCCAGAGAGCTCGGGCTCCCGACTGTTGTGGGAGTCAAGGGTGGACTAATGAGCAAGCTAAAAACTGGAATGAGGGTACGTTTGGATGCGGGGAAGGGCGAGGTTCGAATTCTCGACGGTGAGATGGTGTAATGAATTTCATTTCGATTGAGTCCCACAACGAAGAGCTGTCAAAGCAAAATGAAGCCGACTGGAGTAATTACCCTCTCAAGGGTCTAATTTCTATTCCCTACCCGGGACAGCGCAAGTTCTGGATTGCTCGAATACACGGAGACCATAGGCCAGTGGGTCGAATTGGGGCGTGCCTCTCTCGGCTCGATGCGCAGCGCGGGCTGATTGGTTTCTTTGATCTTCACCCCGACCTGACTGACAGCGAATCGAAGGGAGTGGCGGACACCCTATTGAACGCCGCCTGCAGTTTTTTATCTGAAATGGGTGCGCACACTGCGGTTGGGCCGATTCATTACAACACCTGGTTTCCCTATCGCTTCCTGCTAGAGACTCAAGACAAACACCGGTTTAACTGGGAACCTCTCAATCCGCCCCTTTGGCCGAAGCTATGGATTGATTTTGGTTTCGAGATCGAGTCCACATTCGCATCAGAGGGGTACAGCGATCTCAAGAAATTCTGTCATCGAATTCAACCTTACCACCAGCAGGCACTCTCTAGAGGCTTTCGTTTTGATCCGATCAATCCTGATCGACTGATCACCGATGAGATTCCCAAGCTTCATGACCTGAGCATGAAGTGCTTTGCTGACGCCCCATTTTTTGAACCAGTGCCGCTCGACCTTTTTAAGCAGCTTTACATCCCTTTGGCGGATAAAAGCGCCCAGGGGCAACTGCAATACTCTTGCTTTATCGTTTCTCCAGAAAATAAGCCGATTGGATTTTCGTTCAACTTTGCCCAGGATCGTCGATTGATTTTGAAAACGATTGGGATTTTGCCTGAATACCGAGGCCTAGGACTGTCCAACGCAGCCATGTTTCCAGGAGTCGAAAAATCAACCCACGAGGGACTCTCTGAGTGGATTACAGCACTGGTGCGCACCGGAGCTCAGAGCGAATCTTACGCCCGAAAGCTGCCCCCCCAATGGCGGCATACGTATGCCCTTTTCTCAAAACAACTGTCCAAGATTTAGGCAGTCAGGGCGCTCTCACACAGCCAGAACTCCAGAGGGCTGGCTAACCGATGGAACTGAAAAAGAAAATCTTTGGTCCCGCTGTTGCAGATCAGTGGTCCCTCATGGAACAGCAGCGCATTGCCCTTATTGCCAACCCTGATGCAGGGGCCAGAGACGCTCAGAGGGTCGTGTTACGGGCTCATCAAGCTCTTGCAGGCTATGCGCTTCAATCGATTGTGCCCAGCTCTCGAGACGAGCTCCTTGAGGTTTGTCGATCACTTTCTTCCAAAAGTCATCGAGCCGCCGTGATCATCGGTGGAGACGGAACCTTAAACGCAGCACTTCAGGCACTTTGGAAAGACTCTTCTACTGACCCAGCCGTTCCCATTTACGCTTTTCCCGGGGGAACTGCGAATGACCTTTCGTCCGAGCTTGGCTTAGACAGGAGCACCACGCAAATTCGCCAGCTACTCGACGGCAACTGCCTCTCGAAGATTGATGTGATCACCTGCAACGGTGTTCCATTCACCACTGTTTCTGGAGTCGGACTTGGTGCTACAATTACAGGTAAATTTAACGACCTTAGACAACGATCTCCATTTTTTGGCTGGCTGATCAAGATTTTAAAAGCCGAGCTTTATACCGCAATGACTGCTAAAACGATTCTCGCTAGCAGGCAGTACATCCATCACGTTTCAATCCAATCTGAACAATTGACGAAAAGTTTGCGAGTTTCGGCCCTCTTTGTTTGTAACCAAAATAAGCTGGGTGGCTCGCTCAGCGTGGGATCCGGAAACAATAACCAAGACGGAATCTTTAGTGTTCTTGTCGTACCGGAAAGCAGCCCACTGTCGCTTTTAAAGACCTTGGCTTTAATACGACGAGGCAAATGGCCAAAAGAGGCGCTCTCTTTTTCAACCAATAGACTTTCGATTGAGTCTTTGGACGGCAGAGAGATGCCTGTCTTTGGCGATGGCGAAATCTTGATGCGATCGAAAAAACTACAGTTCAAAATTCACCCAAAGACGCTACGTGTCTTTAGCGGTAACGGAAAAGCCTAAACTCAAAACTTATGTTCTTGGCCCGCATAAAAAGAGTCTTAGTTGGACAGCCTTTATCCAACGAAATGATTGAGGAACTGAAGATTCCTCGCTGGAAGGCTCTGCCTCTCATGTCTTCGGATGCGCTATCTTCAACCGCTTATGCCACTGAAGAAATTCTAATCGCTCTGATGACATTTTCGCTCTTGGCGCTCTCCTGGTCTATGCCAGTTGCCATAGCGATCGTCATTCTGCTCGCGATAGTCACGATTTCATTTCGTCAGACGATAGAGGTTTACCCGGGTGGCGGAAGTGCTTACGTCGTGGCCAAAGAAAATCTTGGCCATGGGGCGGGTTTACTCACTGGGGCCGCGCTGCTCATCGACTACGTATTAACGGTGGCAGTCTCTGTGGCTGCCGGAATGGCCAATATCGATTCGGCCCTTCCTGCTATACAAGGACATCGGGAACTGATTTGTGCGGTCGTCATTATCGCCATCATGATGCTCAATCTTCGCGGAAATCGCGAGTCTGGAGTCATGCTTGCGTTGCCGTCATACTTTTTTATCGGATCCTTCCTTTTGCTTTTAGGTGCAGGATCCTACAACCTTCTCACCGGCAAGACCCTTCCCGCAGCCCCGCTGCTACATGAAACCTATCCTGAGATTCCTCTTTTTCTTTTGCTACGGTCTTTTTCATCGGGCTGTGCGGCACTCGCTGGGGTCGAATCGATAGCAGACGGGGTGACACGGTTCAAAGAGCCACGAATCCGAAATGCCAAATCGACGCTTTTCTGGATGACAGCGATTCTGGCGGTTTTCTTCATTGGACTGACCGTGCTTGCTCACGTCCTTGGAATTACCCCGAAACCAAACGAAACGGTCATCTCCCAACTAGCGCGAGCCGTTTTTGGAAAAACCGGATTGTACTATCTATTTCAAGGCTTAACGGCTCTAATCCTTTTTACTGCGGCAAACACGGCTTATCAGGGATTTCCCAGGCTTTGTTCTATGCTTGCACGTGACCGATACCTGCCACGACAGCTAGCTAGCGTGGGCGATAGGCTCGTTTTTTCAAATGGAATCGTGGGCCTTAGTCTTCTGGCAATTTTTCTGATTATTTTTTTTGAGGGAGATGTCCACCGACTGATACCGTTGTACGCGATTGGGGTTTTCCTCTCTTTTACCCTCTCTCAAACAGGAATGGTGCTTCACCACTGGAGAGAGCGTGGAACTCGATGGATTCGATCACTTTCAATTCATGGAGCTGGCGCTGTAACGACCCTTACGGTTCTTTTGGTCATCGCTAGCACGAAGTTTACCCACGGTGCTTGGATGGTGATCGCTGCGATGCCACCGCTTTTTTACCTCTTTACTCGGATTCATCACCACTACTTGGCGGTGGGTGCCGAACTATCGCTTGAGAGAGAGTCTCCTCCTAATCGGTTACCAAAAGTAAAGCACACAGTTATTGTTCCTATTTCTGGAATTCACCGAGGCGTGATCGAAGCTCTACGATACGCTGTATCGATTTCAGATGATGTTCGAGCGTGTTATGTTGAAATCGACCCCTCGGCAACAGAGCGCATTCAGTCAGAGTGGATGAAATGGGCCCATGAGATTCCATTCGTGATCCTGAAGTCACCCTATCGATCCGTTCTAAGGCCAATGCTCGAATATATCGATGATGTCGCCCAATCAAAAAACGAAGAAATCATTACGATTGTTATTCCGGAGTTCGTCACCTCCAAGTGGCGCTATAGCCTGCTTCACAATCAAACGGCTCTGCTTATTAGAACGGCTCTTTTATTTAAACGAAATCGAGTAGTCACTAGTGTGCGCTATCATCTAAAAAGCTAAAATTTTGCACCACTTTTCATCCAGGTACCAAAATTCTGGATTGCCTGATCAGACATTCGCTCTCGGGCCTGATCTTTCTTCAAATCTGCGAGACCCTCAAACAGACTTAAATCGAACAAGCTAAAGTTGGCGTTTTGGGGCTGGTAGTTTTTCTCATCCGTCGACGTCACATACCGAAGAAGCGCACCCAACGCCGTATTGGCGGGAGGTGCACTGTGCGGAAGCCCCTTTATCCGTTGCGCAACAAAAACTGCGGCCAGAAGACCGCAAGCAGCAGACTCTAAATATCCCTCGACTCCAGTGATCTGGCCAGCCAGATAAACTAAGGGATGCCCCTTCAGTGATAGGTCTGAGCGCAACACCTTTGGGCCGCATACAAAAGTGTTTCGATGGATAGATCCCAGTCTTAAAAATTCAGCCTTTTGAAGTGCGGGGATCAACCGAAAGATACGGCCCTGCTCTCCATACTTAAGCTTCG
>JAGWZD010000184.1 GCA_018968995.1 Bdellovibrionales bacterium | reverse complement strand
CATCATTCCCATGGCCTAGAACTAGCCCAGCAGAACGTGCTCGGGATACTCTCGCTTGTATTTTGGTCCCTCACTCTTGTCGTCACCATCAAATACCTGATGTTCATTCTACGCGCAGACAATCATGGCGAAGGGGGAATCATGGCTCTACTGGCATTGGTTACCCCAAAACTTCAAGAGGGCTCACAAAAGCGATTAAAGCTTGCAGTGATCTCGATCGGGCTATTTGGTGCAGCGCTGCTTTACGGAGATGGAATCATCACTCCAGCCATTTCCGTTCTCTCTGCCGTTGAGGGTCTGCAAGTCGCTACTCCAGCACTTCAACCGTATGTAGTTCCAATCACCGTTGTCATTCTTATCGGATTATTCCTGTTTCAAAGCAAAGGAACAGCCGCTCTTGGTGCGATCTTCGGACGTATCATGCTAGTTTATTTTCTAACCATCGCGGCTATTGGCATACCATGGATCATCCGAAAGCCTGATGTGCTTCAAGCCATTTACCCATCCTACGCCATGCAGTTTTTCATTCAAAATGGCTGGCACGGCTTTTTTGTGCTTGGAGCGGTTGTTCTTTGTATCACGGGCGGCGAAGCACTCTATGCCGACATGGGGCACTTCGGAAAGCGCCCCATTCGACTCGGATGGTTTGGAATTGTAATGCCCGCACTTCTTCTGAATTACTTCGGGCAAGGCGCCTTTATCCTGGAGAAGGGCCTTGATGGCGTCCAAAATCCATTTTTTGGTCTTGTCTCTGAAATGGGTTGGGCGATTTACCCGCTTGTCGCATTAGCTACGGTTGCTACGGTGATCGCGTCGCAAGCTCTCATTTCTGGTGCGTTTTCTCTCACTCAACAGGCCGTTCAACTCGGCTACTTACCTCGAACTTTTATTCGTCACACCTCACGTGAGACGGAGGGGCAAATTTTCATCCCTCGCGTAAACTTCCTTTTAATGATCGCTTGTGTCGCTCTGGTTTTAACCTTCAAGGAATCTTCAAATCTCGCTGCGGCTTACGGTATTGCTGTGACGGGGACCATGGTGATCACGTCGGTACTTTTTTTCTTTGTCGCAATTAAGCTTTGGAACTGGTCTAAAATACAAGCGGGCGTGCTCGTTTCGTTTTTCTTGGCTTTAGATCTCGCGTTTTTTGGCGCAAATATTGTGAAATTAAAAGATGGCGGCTGGGTACCTGCTCTAATTGCGGCCTCGATCTTCGCACTGATGAGCACTTGGAAGCGTGGGCGAGAGGCTCTGGCATCCATTCTCTCGGAACAAGCTATTCCGCTTCAGGATTTCATCGACGATGTGGTTCAAAAAAAGGTCGCTCGAGTAAAAGGAACAGCAGTGTTCATGACACTCAGCCGAAACGTGGCGCCATCGGTACTTCTTCACCACTTGAAACACAACCGCTCACTCCATGAACGCGTCATTCTACTTTCAGTAATGACTGAACACACCCCTGATGTATCAGCGAACCAAAAAGTTCGTGTGACAGAGCTTTCTCACGGCTTCTTTAAGGTAACCGCACGATATGGATATATGGAGTCGCCAGACGTATCAGAAATCCTGATATTCGCGATGGGAGCGGGACTTCCAATCGAAATTGAGAAATTAAGTTTTTATCTTGGTAGAGAAAGCATCCTACCGAATGGGAAAACCCCTATGTCTTCCTGGAGAAAAAAACTTTTTATCCTCTTCTCCAGAAACTCTCGGCCCGCAACCGAATACTTTCGTATCCCCCCAGATCAAGTCATCGAGATCGGGGCACAGATCAGCATTTAGCTGTGCGCTCAATCAGCGAACAACACTTCATAGGCCTTCTCTGGAGAGAGCTCGCCTGAAGCGATCGCCTGAAGAATCGTCATACGGGCCTCTTTAGGACTGTCGATTGATTTCGAAGGAGATTCGTTCGTCACTACTCCGTGAGCTTCATAAAGAAGTTTTGCCATTCGCTCCTTGAATCCAGCAGGAAGCTCTTGTTCGAAGGATTCAACCTCTTTGCGAACATCAAACCCAGCCATCGAGTTATGCATAATGGCCTGCATCCTTGACACCAAAGACTGCGGAAGTTCCTGAATCAACTGACTCATCTTCATCAGGGTTTCAGGTTTAAGCTTGGATGGATCCAACATTCTTGGGTCAAAAAACGACATGAACCCCTCTTAACATGATAATGCTCGACTGTGGCAGAATTTGAACTCACCTCTGAATTAAGAGCCTTTTTGGATCAACTCCAGAAGTCTATCCTTCCAGGGGTATGGTCCAAGGGGGTGAAACAGTCTAGAGAACAAGGCGTGCAGCTTGAGAAATTAAGTTCGCACGAAATCACAGCAAGGGTCCGCCATACCGACAGGCCGGTTAGCGCAAAAGTCCAATTATGGCCCGAAGACCAGGACTATTTTTGTGACTGCTCTGAAAAATCTGACCCCTGCTACCATGTGGCCGCTTGTATCGCTGCGCTAAAAAGCGGGGTTGTGTTCCGCGAGAGTGGACCCTCGGCGGGATCGATAGATCTAGCTACTCAAGGTACTCTTCAGTATCGACTTTACAGAAAGCGCTCTTCAGATGGAAAAACTCGACTTGCTTTCGAGCGTCTGCTTGCTGGGAAAACCTTTTCCGAGTCTCTGACATCGACAATGGGAGGGATTCAATCTGGAAGAGTTTCTGGAGTACAACTGTCGCCCACCCAAGAGGACTACGCGATCGATCGTCTCATTGGATCTTGCTGTCCAACCCGGAGTTCGGATTTACTGACTCCCATTTTTGAAGCTTCCGACTTTTTAGAGAAACTTTTTCCATTACTTCGAGATTGCGGCAACCTGACCCTAGATGGGGTGCCCATTACAATAGGAAGACCACTAGTCGGCATTCAAGCCACGGTGAAAGACGAGGGGGATGGATTTCGACTCTCTGTCAGACCCCGGGATGAAAATAGCGAGTTTTTCGCCAATGGGTTTTTACTGGTGAATCACCAAGTCTGCCCCTGGATTAGACCAGCCCTGAACGAAAGGGAGAGTCAACTATTGGGTGAAGGCGGAACTTTTTTTCATCGAAGCAATTTAAGAGTCTTCGTTTCTGAAATTCTACCTGCGCTGGAAAAGAAAATTCCTCTCGAAATTCATAGCACACGCCTACCCAAGACCGAGAACAACCCCCCGAGTCTTCAGTTAAATCTGGAGAAGCTCAACGAGAATGAGCTTCGAGCATCTGTAACCGTTCAGTATCGTTCAGAGTTCGATGCAAAAGACACTGAACACGAGCAGCTTTTGACTCGGGCCGTTCGAAATGAGCTTCATCTTGTTCCTGGACAATGGGCCCATTTCTCGGGCTTTCAGGCGATCGATTTTGTGAGCCGTGCTCATAGTTTTTTTGAAAAAAATTCCAATCTCGGCTTCATCTCAGGAAATGCTGTTAGTCATTTTCAGGTGATTGGGTCTTTGAAGTTGAATCTTTCTCTGGACCAAAGAGACTTTGGCTACGGGATGGAGCTTCACTTCAGTATTTCCGGACGAGAAGCAAACGCCGCTAGCGTTCTGGAAGCCTGGAAGCGCGGGGAATCACTAGTTCCTCTACTTGATGGAGGATTTGCCACGATTCCATCTGATCAACTTTCGAAGGCCGCCGATAGTCTCTTTCGGCTTCTCGAACTCAAAGACAAAAACCAGGGACTCCTCCCTCGATCTGCCGCCCTACAGGCCGTGATTCTAGCTGATGAGCTTGGAGCTGAGTTTGAGAAGGCTTCTCAAAATACTATCGATCATTTGCGCTCCTGGGTGAACGGCTTTCAACAGATTCCAGCCGCTACTCTATCTGAGAGTCTTACTGTCGAATTACGCAGCTATCAAAGAGCCGGAGTAGACTGGCTAAGCATGCTTCGAGACGCTGGAATGGGAGCACTACTTGCCGATGACATGGGGCTTGGAAAAACCCTTCAAGCACTCTGCGCACTAAAAGGAAAGACACTCATCGTCGCTCCGGCCAGCGTGCTTCATTCCTGGGCGGATCAGGCCTCTCGTTTTCTTCCAAATCTGAAACTGAATCTTTATCATGGAGGTCAACGTGAGCTCGATGAGGCCTCTGACCTGACGATTACTAGCTACGGCGTTCTTCGGCAGGATCCACTATTACTAGAAAGAATATGGGACTGTGCTGTCCTGGACGAGGCACAGATAATTAAGAATCCGGAATCTCAAGTGACTAAATCTGCCCACCGAATACAGGCTAGATTTCGGCTCGCTCTCAGTGGAACTCCGATTGAAAATCGTCTTGAAGATCTGTGGAGCTCTTTTGAGTTTATTAATCCTGGAATCCTTGGGTCTAGAAAGTCCTTTCAAGAGGAGTGGGCCAATCCGATTACAAGAGGCGACAGCATTCAATCTGAAAGGCTTAAAAAAAGAATTAAACCTTTCATACTTCGCCGTCTGAAGCGAGAGGTTGCCCCAGAGCTGCCGCCAAAAACTGAAATCACCCTGTACTGTGATCTCTCAGATTCTGAGCGCAGCATTTACACAAACCTCCTGAACTCCACTCGAAAAGAGGTCCTTGAAAAAATCGAAAACGGAGGCTCAGTTATCGGGGCACTTGAGCTTCTTTTAAGGCTTCGTCAGTCCAGCTGTCACTCTGCGCTAGTTCCTGGACAGTTGGGCGATGCCTCCTCGAAGCTAGATCTTCTCTTAGAGAACCTTGAGACCACTTTGTCTGAAGGGCATCGTGCGCTGATTTTTTCTCAGTGGACCTCTCTTTTAGATTTGATTGAACCGCGACTGAAGGATGCTGGAATTTCCTATCTACGACTGGACGGATCCACCACAGACAGAAGCAGCGTGGTCAAACAGTTCCAGTCCTCAGAGGGCCCTCCTGTGCTCTTGCTTTCCCTGAAAGCCGGAGGAGTTGGGCTAACGCTTACAGCGGCTGACTGCGTTTATCTGATGGATAGTTGGTGGAACCCAGCAGTTGAGGAACAAGCCGCCGACCGAGTGCATCGCATTGG
>JAGWZD010000183.1 GCA_018968995.1 Bdellovibrionales bacterium | reverse complement strand
GATCTTAAATATCGCGGGCAGAAATCTACTACCTCGAAGGCATGACTCTGATCACTCGACTCAAACACAGTTCGAAGAATATTGGTGTTCGTGAGATATTCCTGTTGGGCGCTCCAATCACTCCAGTCCTCTGGCTCTACACTGAAGAATCCACCGCGCGATTCATCCAGTAACGCTCCAAATATGCTGCTGCTGTCCAACCTCGGCATGCAGCACCAAGAAATGCGTCCCAAGCGATCAATTAATGCTGATATTTGACAATTTCCAATGAGACCATAATCGAGCTGCCCCCCCACAGAGGCGCGATGAATGGATGCCCCTGCTTTCACTGGACACACTCCCGGCAAACACTTCAGCAAAGGTTGAACCACCGTGGTTAAGATCCACGGGGCACGTGTGTTGCAAACCTGGCCGCTCTGAATGAATGACCAGACTCCAAGAAATCTGGTGATCTTTTCAAATCGAGAGCCGTATATTCACGCCCACACCCGACACGGGATCGAAGTGCAGCGACCGGCGAGCGGGCTAGTCTCTGCGCTTGAGCCGGTGATGCGAAAGCTAGGAGGATTATGGATCGCTCATGGTAGTGGATCAGCGGACGCCGAGACATGCGACACCTCCGGAGTGATTGCAGTACCGCCCGAAGACCCGCTTTATAGACTCAAACGAGTGTGGCTCTCACCCACTGAGCAGCGTCAATACTATGATGGGTTTTCTAATGAGGCCCTATGGCCATTATTTCACCTCGCACATCATCAACCCATTTTTAGGCGCACAGACTGGGACACCTACACCCGGGTAAATGAGCGATTCGCAAATTCGCTATCGGATGCTGAACTCTCGGCCGCATCGTCCATACTCGTCCAAGACTTCCACCTCGCCCTTGTTCCCCAGTTTCTTCGGTCACGAATTTCCCAAGCACAGCTCAGCTCACGCATCGCTCTCACCTGGCACATTCCCTGGATACCAAGCGAGATCTACAAAATATGCCCTTGGGCCAAAGATCTATTAGCAGGAATGCTAGGAGCGGACCTAATCACCTTTCATACCGCCTCTTATGGAATCAACTTCCTTGAATCCTGCGAACGCCTACTAGAATGTCGGATCGATCGAGAAAGACAAACTGTGACCTTCAAAGGAAGGGATACGAAAGTGAAGGCAACGCCTATCGGAATCGATCCGCCGCCCCTTGCCAACAAGAATCAAAGTACCCTCAAAGGAGCAATTTTTAGGAAATTTGGTGTCTCAGCTGAAATACTAGCTCTCGGGGTAGACCGCCTCGATTACACCAAGGGTATCCCTCAGCGTCTGCTCGCAATCGAGGAGTTCCTAGATAAAAATCCTCAGTTTCTTGGAAAGTTCTGCTTTATTCAAATTGCTTCTCCTACACGAACGGAGGTGACCGCTTACCGCAATTTTTCACTTCGCGTTCAAAGTGAGACCCAAAGAATAAACCAAAAATTCAAAACTCAGCTCAGCATGGAAACCTCCGAGCTGAAAGTGCACCCGCTCTTGTATTGCCCACCCATTCGACTGGTCTTGGAGAATCAAACCTGGGAATCCCTTGGAGAGCTTTACCGTGCTGCAGATCTTTGTATTGTCAGTTCACTCCATGACGGAATGAATCTGGTAGCAAAGGAATATGTTTGGGCAAAAGGAAACCTCAACGGGGCTTTGCTGCTCAGCAAATTCGCTGGCGCAAGCCATGAACTTCCTGAGGCCTTTCTGTTTAACCCTTACGACCAAGAAGAGAGCGCGCGTCTTATCTATACGGCGCTCACAGCCTCGCAAAGCGAACTCCGTGAGCGAATGAAAAAAATGAACCACAGGGTGACTGCTCGCGACGCCAGGGCATGGGCAGAGGACATTCTATCGTCAATGACCGCCTGAGTTCATTCCCCTATTGAGGAACACCCTTCGATTCGGATAAATCCTCTCAGATGAATGCACGTCTAGCACTCGAACAGCAAATCACCACTTGTAAAGGGTGCCCACGCCTCAGGCGCCACTGTGCTGAGGTAGCAAAGGAAAAGCGAGCGGCTTTTCGCGATCAGCACTACTGGGGAAAGCCCATCCCGCCGTTTGGGCCCAATACGGCTAAGCTGTTGGTCATGGGACTAGCTCCCGGTGCCCATGGCGCCAACCGAACCGGACGGGTATTCACTGGGGACCGATCGGGAGATTGGCTTTATCGGGCCCTCCACCGCGCGGGATTTGCCTCACAACCCCAATCGACCGGCGCCAACGATGGACTAGTCCTTCGGAAGGCGGTGATCTCCTGCATTGTGAAATGTGCACCTCCTCAGAATAAGCCCACCACAATGGAGATCAAGCGCTGCACGGAACGCTTTGCCTCGCAGGAGCTTCGACTATTTCAATCTACCCGCGTGTATGTGGCTCTGGGCGGGCTTGCATGGAATAGTCTTTGGACTCTGCTGGGGCAACCATCACCCCGCGCGCGTTTTTCACATGGCAAAGAAGTGCGTCTACACCTGGCGAATCCAGACGGGCCGCATCGATACCTGATCGGGTCCTATCATCCATCGCAGCAAAATACGTTTACCGGAAGACTAACCGAAACCATGTTCGACTCTATTTTTGAGCGAGCTCGGAAACTACTTCGAAGCTGAAGTTGCTCCGACACTCAGCTTTGCCAAAACCTTGAGAATCGCGTGCCGATCTACAGACATCTTCCAACGCTCTGGACCCCTCAGCTTCCAGGCGATGAAGCCCGCTTTCTCAAGCGCCGTCTCAGGGGGTTTTCCACGCGTCAGCATGTAAGTGAACAAGGCCCTGATGCCATCATTGTCCAGGTTCTTGTCCTTCAGAATCTGTTTTAGAATGATCTCAAATCGATCATAGGCCGTTAGAGACTCTGAGGCATCAAGAAGCCCAGAAGAATCGGCATCGAAACTCACAAACATAAGCTCTAGATAATGTATGATCATCGTAAAACGATCGAGCTCATTGATATCCAGAAACCCGGGGTGATCATTGGGAACCAGAGAAACCTCAAAAAGCAGATCGATAAATTGATCTTTTTCAACCGGATCCAGCTGCCTCAAGTATTTAACAAATCCGGGCATGTTGAAAAAATACTCATCGAGCCCTTTTTGCAGCTCCTCTCGAAAGCATGGGATGTCGATCATCTTAGTCTGAAAAATTCCACCCGGAATGGATCGACAAATACTCGTCAAGGGGTTGTACAGACCTAAAGATGTGGCCTTGGCAGAAACCATCACGGCGATGACCTCAGAGGCCTCGGCTACGCTTAAAAGCTTCATGTCCCCATTTGAGGACGGCATAAACAAATTGCCGTCTCGAAAACGAATCCGAGCAGCATCCCACTGAGCGGGATCAATCAATTTCAGATCTCGACCCAGCTCCAGTAAGTCACTGTAAAACGCTTGCAGTTCCTCAACAACAACGGCATCAGGGTCCTGGCCGAGATCTCGGGCAGAGTCGAAACGCTTCTCACCATAGCCCTGTCGGCCAATCAAAAATACAAGACTCGACCAATTGATCTGTAGCAAGTCGACATAGAGATACCGAGCACGCCCTCTTGCCGAATCCAGAAATACACGCACGCCTCCTGGATCCATTAATGGCCCGCGGGACTGTATGAACCGACGCAGCTTCTGCACAGCAATTGTAGTCCGAGGGGCCAGCTCCTCAAGATTCTTCACACCCATCGCGGACTCGATAGTGACCGATTCCAACTCTTTTAACGTGTAAGACGCCCTCATAGAGGCGCCGTCCTGGCACTCAAATGGACCAAGCTGTGAAAAAACTCCTTCGATGTACTTCTGGCCATCAGCCCAATCCAGGAAGACTCCCCGGGCGTGATCTACACCTAAGTGTGTGATTCCATCAGAGTCCCGCCCCAAGGCTCCCTCCGTATCGCCGGCCATATAACGCTGCACAAAGGGGCGAAGGAACCGCTTGATCGAAATCCGACGGATTTCGGGAAAGTCTGACGCATCAAGCGCATCCACGACTCGACCTAACTCGAGTAGCGGAACCATCTGAAGCGAACCATGATTCGAAACCGCCTCATCAAGCAAAGTAAAAAACTCAAGGCCTGCCTCACGAAACCTCGCGAGTCCTGATCCGCAAGTCACTAAAGGAAACCTTCCTGATTGGTCGGGATAAAGAGGTTGCAGCTTCACATAAATGCCGAAGATTCTGGCTGCTGTTTTCAAAAACCTCGACCATTCCTCGCTACGAAACTCGTCGGCAGAGGTTCCAAAGAGCACCGGCTTGAACATCCGAATTAAGTTAAATCGACTGATAAATCGTTTCAGTCCGTCCCCTGGAAAGGTCCGCTCGAACTCTTTCAGCAATGCCTCAAATCGGACCATTGAATAATCGCCAGCAGTCAAGGACAGATCCGAACCGAAATCGGCCGCAGCTGCGTTTATAGCCTCGAGAACCTCTGATTGCTCAGATGCGCTCAAGCTTGAAAGCCGAGTGATGGTCAAGGGACGATAAGAGTCGAGGCGAATCAGTGCATTCTTCAGCGATGCCATTATCCGCCGCATCGAGCGAAGCTCGTCGGCAGTAAGCATGTCTCCTCTTCCACCGAGTAAGCTTCGCTTAAACTCCATGGTCTCAGAGAGAAGCGCATTGGAGATAATATTTTCCCCAATAAAGAACCGCTCAATAAAATTTCTGAGTTCAACAGGCTGATAGATGCCCGGAGTGCTGGTTCTGGTTCTATCTAAAAAAAGCTGAATCGAGCTATCCACGCAGGTAAACATTTGTTCCAGCGCATCAGCACCCGTACGAGCCGCAATATAATCTTCGATGACCAGGCCCGCCTCATTGAGACATGCCGTCTCTCCTCCTCGAACCTTCACCAAAGCGGTTGGCGGTATCTTTTCACCAAATCCCAATTTGGCGCAGCCACTCACAAAGAGCGTGAGAGCCATAAGGCCGGGGGCGATCAATCTAAAAAACATAGCTCACCACCCCGAAGAAACGGTCGTTTGCACGATTC
>JAGWZD010000182.1 GCA_018968995.1 Bdellovibrionales bacterium | reverse complement strand
ATCAGCACTGAAGCCATGAAAGATTCCCGCTCAAGAATCCTAGAGCAGGTAAAGACAGGTATTTTTGTGAGAATGGCGTGTTTACAACGTTCATTTATAAAGGGTGACTTGTGATTTTTAGGAATGCCCGAATTCTGGATGCCTCAACGAAAATGGATCTGGAACGCGGTGACCTCTGGATCGAGTCTGGAAAAATTCACGCTATTGAGCCTCCTGGCGTGATTCCAAGAAATCCAGCCATTCCAGAGAAGGACTGCAGCGGACTCTGGATTCTTCCCGGACTCATTGATGCACACGTGCACTTTCGAGAGCCTGGCTTTGAATATAAAGAAACGATTGAATCCGGCACTCAAGCTGCAGCCGCTGGAGGATTCTCTGCCGTCGCCTGCATGGCCAACACCAGGCCAGTCCATGACCATCCCACCATCACAAGATTTATTCGCGATAAGGCAAAGGAGTCTGGCAAGTCTCGAGTTTTTCCGATTGGCGCAATCACCCGAGGGCTTGGGGGTAAAGAGCTCGCTGAAATTGGTGGAATGATCGCCGAGGGCGCCGTCGCGATCAGTGACGACGGCATGCCTGTGATGAACTCAAAACTCATGCGTCAGGCAATGGAATATGCGCGATCCTTCGACGTTCCAGTAATATCACACGCCGAAGATTGGCATCTCAGTGAATGCACCGCCATGAATGATGGATCTCATTCGTTTTCGCAAGGACTACATGGAAACCCTGCCGCTTCCGAAGAGATCATGGTCGCTCGAGAGATTGCTTTGTGCCGCATGACTAAAGCCCGTGTTCACATCGCTCATGTATCAACTAAATTAGCTCTCGATCACATTCGTCGAGCAAAAGCCGAGGGTCTTCCAATCACGGCAGAGGTGACCCCTCACCACTTGCTACTGACTGACTCGAGCGCTTTAGGCTATAATACTTATTGCAAAATGGCGCCTCCTCTTCGCTCCAAGGAAGACACTGAAGCGATGATTCGTGCGCTGGCTGATGGAACGATCGATATGATCGCAACAGACCATGCCCCACACTCGACTCTTGAGAAGGCAACTCCATTTGCGCAAGCACCAAACGGAATCATCGGTATTCAATCCGTGATTCCGCTAACTCTTTCGCTTGTTCATGCCGGTCAGCTAGCGCTTATGCGCTGGGTTGAATCGATGACTATTTCTCCAGCAAGAATGCTTGGAATCCCACACGGAACGCTAGCGCTCGGAAGAGAGGCTGACCTCTGTGTACTTGATTCAGGAAAAATTTGGGATCTCAGAAATCAGAAAAATCTGTCTAAAAGCTGTAATGATCCCTTTACCGAGAGTCATTTTGAATTTTCCGCTCGTGGACGGGTCGAGGAAACCTGGGTTTCGGGAGTCCGAATATTTCACCAAAGGATGGCCGAATGAGCTTAAAAAAAGAGGCTTTCTTGGTTCTAGAAGATGGAACTCGATTTCGCGGCCATCTCTCTGGTGGCGAGATCAATTGGAATCAAGATCGCGGATATGGCGAAGTTGTTTTTAATACAGGAATGACGGGCTACCAGGAGATTCTGACGGATCCATCTTATTTTGGTCAGATCATCTGCATGACTCAGCCACAAATTGGAAACACCGGAATTAACTTTGAAGACTCTGAGAGTCACCGCTCATGGTGTAGTGGTTTGGTGATTCTTGAGCTCTCTGATGATGTCTTTCATTGGAGAAAGAAAGAGAACTTAGAATCCTATCTTCAAAAACAAGGGATACCGTTGCTTACCGGAGTCGATACTCGCGCCTTAACTCTGCACTTGCGATCAAAGGGAGCAACCAGAGGATTAATCTGTTCATTAGATCAAATGGATATCGTCAGGGACGCTTTTAAAGCTCTGCCGCCCTTTGAGGGTCGAGACCTCATCAGAGAGGTTACAACGGAGAAGCCCTATCAATCTGGCCCTGATCAAGCACATGCTCTACGCGTGACAGCTCTCGACTTTGGGATCAAAAAAGGCCTGGTCACGAACTTAGAGCGACGAGGCTGCAACGTCCGTGTCCTGCCTGCTTACTCAAGCATCGATGAGATTCTGAACGACAACAGAGAAGCGCCGGATGGATTATTTCTGTCGAATGGGCCAGGCGACCCGTCCGTTGCACTTCCAGCAATAACCGCTGTGAAAGCTCTTCTCGGAAAACTGCCTATCTTTGGCGTCTGCATGGGACATCAAATCCTTTGCCAAGCTCTTGAAGGGCGAACCTATAAACTAAAATTTGGACACCGAGGGTCCAACCAGCCCGTATTTGACGAAACTACCGGACGCGTAGAAATTAGTTCCCACAACCATGGATATGCAGTTGACCCCATGAGTTTATCCGCAAACGTGCGGATCACACACAGGCACCTGAACGACAAAACTGTAGAGGGTATTGAATGGATTCCTGGGGATGGTCTTGCCCCAGCCTTTTCAGTGCAATACCATCCTGAGGCGTGCCCCGGTCCACATGACTCTGAGGAACTCTTCGACAGATTCATTGCGAAAATTTTAGGGCACAAGAAAAGGTTGAATAAAAACTCAATCACATGATGTATCAAAAATACTTAGACCCAATCATCGAGGAATTCACCACTGGTGAGTACTACCCAGAGGTTTACCGGGCAAAGCAGGAGTTCTTCGATAAAGCTGGAATTGTTTATGAGGACGACGCTGAATTTGAGCAGCGCATGTGTATCTTCATGGACTGGTATCTTTTTGAAAGAAATCTTCCTGGGGTTGACCTTCCTCCGATCAAATACTTTTTCCGCCTGAACAAAGATAAACTTTCGAACGAAGAACTTTCGATTTATGGCGATTTTTGTCGCACGATTCACTCCATCTTCCGATTAAAGCGAGTGGCTTGGATCGGAAAGGGTTTGATCATTTTGGATCTGTTTTCTCGTAAGACCTACACGGTCAACGACGCCGACATGAATCGTGGCTTGACGCGAGGCGATATCTTTGAGGCCCGACTCATCCCTTTTCGAGGTAGCTACGAATTTTCGCGTGGATTTTGTTTCCATCCCGTCGAAATGAGCTCTTTTATCGAAAGAGAAATTCATAAAGTGAGAAACCAAGACCGCAGCCGTCAAACCAAGCTGGTACTGCAGCTTGCGGGGATGAAACTAAAACACTTGCGATTTCAACACATCGACATTCGACACATCTACTCGCTCGATTCAAAATTCTGACGGGTCAGTGTTGCATTATTCACCAGTGTTTCATTTCGATCCTGATCGACGCTATTTTTCGAGGACTTTTTGCGCCAACCGACGATGTGCCTTTAAATGATCAGTATAAGGAGAACTACTCACTATGAAAAAGATGATTGTTGCTATTGTTGCTCTCGCTTCTGTCTCGGCATTCGCAAATGAAACTGCAGCTCCACAGGCTGCTGAAGCTCCAAAGACCGAAGCAGCAGCTCCTGCTCAGCCAAAAGCTGAACACAAAGCTACCAAGAAGAAGGCTAAGAAAGCCAAGAAGGCTGCTGAGAAGGCTCCTGAAGCTGAAGCTGCTCACGCCCATCAGTAATTCCTGTCAAAACAGGTTTTATTTCAAACCCCCGGTGGGAATTCCCATCGGGGGTTTGTTTTTAGGGGTGCTCCCTCGTTATGATGTTAAAAAATGAGACCTTTCCTCACCCGCCCTAAAAAACTGCTCGCCATTAAGCTCCGACCCCTCGGAGAAACCGTGATCTTCTCCGCAGCCTTAGATGCTCTGAAGAATAGTTATCCGGATACCCAAATTCATGTCGCGGTGACTACTGAATGGGCGCCTCTACTCATTCATCACCCAGCAATCAGTCGAATTTGGCCCGTTGACCGACACGAGGACAAATTCGCTCGTGCTCGTGCGATTGCTCGCGCTGCATTTAAGCTTCGAAACGAGAATTTTGATGCAGCCCTCAATTTTCACGCTAGCCCCTCCAGCGCCACTCTTGCATTCGCTACTGGAGCCAAGGTTCGATCAATTCACTTCCACTCCGCCCAAGACAAAAATCGTTATTCAACCGTCGATATTCCTGATCGTGGTTTAATTAAGTCTGTCTTAGAAAAAGACCTCGATGTGATTCGAGCCCTCGGCTTGTCTATTCCTGTTGGAAAGTACCGTCCTTTTGTTTCTCTTAAACCGAGCGAAATGGACGAAGGATTTCGTCTCATATCATCTCTTGGACTTAGACGACCCGTGATGATTATCGGCCTCGGAGCAACGCGCCCCACAAAGTGCTGGCCTGAAAATTATTTTGCCGAACTAGCGACTCGATGGAGGGATGAGGTTGGAAGTGTTTTGTTGATCACCGGGCCAAGTGAATCCGAAAGAGCAGCTGCGGTTTTTAAACTGATTGAGAATAATGATCGCATTTCTCACCTTCATGACCCCTCCATTCGACTACTTTCAGCTGTATTTAGTCAGGCTTCCGTTTTTGTTGGAAACGACTCTGGCGTGAAACATGTTGCAGCTGCTTCAGGTTTACCAACGGTGACGCTATTTGGACCTGAAGATCCTGTGGAGTGGCACGTCTATCCACGAGATAACCACCCGTACTTCTACATCGAAAATCTAAACTGTCGTCGCGATAACCTGCCTCATTACCCGGCCTGGTGCTCGATTCAGGAGTGCATTCAGGAAAAGCACAGGTGCATGAAGGAGATCCTTCCGCAGTCCGTTTATAATTCCTGTAAGAAGGTCATGAAGTGAAGGTCTCTGGGTTTTTTATCATCAGAAATGGTGAAAAATTTGATTATCCCTACCTTGAATCGCTCCGTTCGATTCTGCCACTTGTCGATGAAGTTCAGGTCAACGTCGGCATTGGAGAGGACGCAACCTTGGACCGTCTGAAGAGGTTTGACACTGAAGAAGGACAGGGAAAGCTTCGGATTTTTGAGAGCCACTGGCCCTTGGATGACCCCGAAAAGCGCCGCGGTGGACGAATTCTTTCAGAGCAGACAAATCTCGCTCTAGATCGTTGCACCGGCGATTGGTGCCTCTACCT
>JAGWZD010000181.1 GCA_018968995.1 Bdellovibrionales bacterium | reverse complement strand
GTGTTTTTTAAGACCGCTGCGGCCAGAGCCTGCGACATTTCTAGGCTTTCGGTGCCGGCACGATTTAGGCTTGCCTGTGAGACTTTCAGCCACTGCCGCTTGGTTTCGGACTGATAGACGACGCTTGAGCCGCAAAAGTTTTTCGAAATGCCGGGGATTCGAGTCAGTGCCGCAGCGGCCATACCTCCAGTACAACTTTCAGCGAGCACCAGCTGAGATCGTGTCTGAATCAAAAGGCGCGAAACTTTTCTTGCCTCCTCATCCAGAGATTTTTGCAATTTTTGAAGAGATCCGCTGGAGCGCCTCATTTCGGTAGAAAACCCCAATATTGAAGAATCACTAGAACTCCCAGCCCTTGAATTCCAGCTACCCAGTCATCGGCCATCACACCAAATGCAGCAGACCATCGGTTGCCAGAACGATGAGACCAGCGATCGACAGCTTTGACTGGAAAAGGCTTGGCGATGTCAAAAGCCCGAAAAACAATAAATGCCACCAAGTAATTTAAAGGATGAGCTCCTGCGGTCCATGCAGTGATCCCTACTCCTGTGACCTCATCCATCACGATGTTTTGATTATCTTGTGTTTCATTCACCTGATCAAAAACCCGTGAAGACCACACTCCCCAGATGCAAAGCGTCAGCAGAATCGAAAAACGCTGAAAAAAAGGCAAATCATGGGTCAGATACCACAGTGGAATTGCAGCAAGCGTTCCCCAGGTGCCCGGAGCCTTAGGTAGCAATCCACTTCCAAAAAACGTAGCACCACAGAGAGCCAACCAGTTTTTTGGAGATTTGCTAAACTTTTGCCACAGGATTTGCCTGCGATTTTTTGAGGTACTCATACTGTAGGCGAGAGCCTCCGAAATTCCTCAGGAACTCTCTTGGCACGTCCTGCCTCATCAATGATCGCTGCAGTGATCTTTGCCCGCGCAACGAGGTCATTATTGTGTGTAATTTCATGTTCAATATCGAAAGAGGAGTTTCCAAATCGAGGAATTCTGGTGCGAATCACCAAGACTTGATCAATCAGCGCTGGTTTTTTGTAGTCGATTTCGGCCCGGACAACGACCGGCCAACGCTTCATCTCATCGAGCTTAGCCAAAGAGAGGCCTTTCTCAGCCAAAAAGACCCAACGAGCATGTTCTAAGTAGCTGAGGTAAACGGCGTGATTCACATGGCGGTAGCTATCGAGTTCGTAGCCTCGGACACGGATTTCAGTCTGATGGGACCAAGCAACACTAGTCATAACCCCCTCGCCAGTAGCGCAATTTTCGCAATGTGGCGAGCCTGATGCGAGAACGTTGCACGAAAGGGGAAGTATCGGCTACAGTCGGCAGGCCATGGCCTTTTTAAAGAAATATGACTTTCGCTGGGAGACCTTTGACATTGTGGTCAGCGGTCGATCTGCCATTGACGCCAGTGAAGGGTTTCAGCTTCGAAACTTTGACGACGTTCATCGCTTTGCGCTGAGCTATGGATATGATTTAGAAAATCCTATTGAGACAGCTGAGGTTTTTGGAAACTTCCAAGAGGCAGTCAGTTTCATTCGAAAAAACTTCCTTCAGCCCGAGAATCCCGAGGGTCTAAAGCTAGATATTCCTCGAAAGATTAGCGAGCTTACCGACATTCGCGAGCTCTTCTTGATGGCGAGCTTGAGTTACCCCTCGCAGGGAAACGATTCGCAGGGGGAACTTCTTCGAAATATGGCCTGTAGCGTTCTGAAGGTCATGCATACCATTGCCCATATCGATAAAGACCTCAGGACTCCGTACTTTGCTGAGTGTCAGAAACAGATTTTTGATCGCTTTTACAGAGTGATTCATCGAGATAACGAAGGTCAGCTTTTTCTTGGGGATGCTCAAGATGATCTAGAAAGTCGCATCGAGCTTGTTGCTTTCGAGACAAAGCCGAAAAAAGCACGTGACTCGATTTTGCTGAAGTTGCTTCATAAGCCCGAAAACGTCGCCGAGGACATTTTTGATCAAGTTGGAATCCGCTTTGTTACAAAAACGCCGTTGGATTCGCTCAGGGTGATCAAATTTTTGAAGGATCGCATGATCCTGGTTCCTCCGAATATTAAACCGAGTCGATCTCGAAATACCCTGGTGGACATGGATTCATTCCGGAAGGGCTGGGAACAGCTTTATCTGCGCTGGGAGAGGCGTGAAGTGAGCAACGTAGAGATTTCTGAAGAGCTTGAAAAGTTGGCTCATTACCCGCAGTCAGATCCAGAGAATCCTCACTCGAGTAAATTCTATCGAGCTATACAGTTCACGAGCCGTCAGCTCATCAAGTTTAGAAACACCGTGCATGACGATCTTCGAGAGGTTCGGCAGATGGCAAAGCAAGTCGATACTGGAAGTGCCGAACCAGTGAAGGCGTTGTTAGAGCGAATCGACCGAATCGACTTAAAGAAGACACCACGGGAGTTTCGCTTTTTTTATCCCTACGAAGTGCAGCTGATGGATTCGCGCAGTTATGACGAAAACGAGCGAGGACGGAGCGCTCATAGCGAGTACAAGAAGGCCCAAATTCAGACTGCCATGCGTCGTGTGATGGGAGAGCTGGCGGATGTCGCTCGAGTGTGAGTATGCCCTTCTAGGGACTGGGCTTGCGCCTCTTCTTTCAGCTCAGAGTCTGATACGGCAGGGCCATTCAGTACTGCTCTTAAATCCAGATCACGATTTTTTTCGAGAAAACTCAGAGATGCCTCTAGAGCCTCTACTCGCCGGCTCACTTCACAATGCGATTGTTTTAAAGCAGGTGGAGTTGCAGCGGCTGGAAAAGGCTCGTTCGGTGCTTGCGCCCGAATTTCCGGGAGCTCTTGAAGAGTGGCCACGAGACCCCCAGCAGGGGGCCTACCGGGGATTTAGAGATCCTGATGCTCCTTTCCTGAGAGCACGCCGGTGGAACTGGGTTCCGCCCACCTATGACGATGCTTTCCTTCGTTTCTTGGATGCTGGATGGAACCCTCAACTGACTCAGGGGCTGGTCGCCGCAAGAGGGTTTCCTGGCTATAACTGGCAGAGAAATCTTTCCCCTTCCTTTCAGACTTTGAGTTTAGATCGTCTTGTGGATGTAGATCTCGACCGTTATCGAAACGGCATTTTAGAGTTTGTACGAAGCCGTGTTTCGCCAGAGCGGATGCTGACATCAGCGAGCGGGCTTGAACTGAATGATCAAAATATCCGTTTTTTTCATCGTGGAGCTACTATGCATGCCCGCGTGAAAAAAGGTCTCTGGGTTTTTTGGACCCCAAGGCTGACTGCTTGGCTTGAGAAACTGTGCGCCAATCATAAGCAAGAACGGCTTCTTCCAGCTCCTCCACTTACCGCCTGGGAGCAGTGGAGCTTGCGATCGCGCGAACCGATTGATTCCACTCAAGTGGGTATCACTGAAGATGGTGTTGCTTGGGCAAGCTGTCATGGTGAGCCCCGTGAGCCGCGCCTTGAGCTCGATGTTTTGATGCCAGCGGCCTCTGGCGGAAAGCTTGCTGCCGCGGAATCTTTCCAGAGGCTTGGTCGGTTTGTGCAGAACTTTCTGAACTGGGAGCACTTCTGTATTCGCGATCTAAAGACTCGCGTCTTGCTAGGCCTTCCGCCTCAAGAGTGGGTGTTTCATGGAGCTCAGATTCCAGTTCGGGTGATGTCTGGAAGTGATGGTGCTTTGGTAGGCTTAGTGGAAAGAGTCGTTCGATTTTCCGAAAAAGGGGCAGCCTGATGAGCATCCAGGTTCGTGAGGGAAAATTCGATGTATTGGTTGTGGCCTCTCCTGGGTTGATTCGCTGGCCGGGGCTTGGTGTTCGCGCTCTCGCCACCTTGTGCGCCGAAATGGATCTTTCTGTAGGAATTTTCGGTGGTGAAGGGCTTCGCGTAAAAGGAGTTCTCCCTCTTTCGGGCACTGGCGGAGTGGCCCTGGTTGAGGACTCACAAGGACGCGTTCACCGAATCGAAGGGCGTGCCTTGGTTCGTGTGACTGAGCCTGTGCAATCGCCTGATCCATTTGAAGGTTGGCTGTCTCCAGCTGTTCTACCTTTAGAAACAGCGCTTCAGCTGCGTCAACAAGGGCAAACGATCTGGACTCCTGCTGTAGCCATACTCGGTACGGGCAATCGCGCTCTGATGCTGGCCTGCGAGCTTTTGGAAAGTGGAGTGCCTGAGGTTTTTTGTATTGAGCGACCCGAGCGACCTTTTTCTGGTTGGGAAGTGCATCGGCGACGGTTTGAGTTGTTGGGCGGGCATCTTTTAAGAGGGATTCCCTCGCGCCTATCCAAAACCGCGAGCATGCTCTGGGATTTCAGAATCGAGGATGCACACGGAATTCGAGTTCTCGAGGTGGCTTGGGTGATTGCCGCTGGGCCCTTCTCAAGTTCAGAGGGGGTTCGAGAGTATCCTCCTGAGAGTTTGCTCTTTGAACTCGAACAGTCTGCTGCCGGTGCAGTGGGAGAGGATCCCGATGGCTGGAGCCTGGAGGAGAGTCGCGGAAGAGCGCTTGGTGTAAAAATATGTAAAGCGCTGATTGCCGATTGGAGTGATCGCCGCTTAAAAAAAGATCGTCTTGAGGATGATCTTCGTCGAGCAAAACAACGACTGAAGCGAGCGCTGCGCCGAGAAGAGAAGCCCTTTCAGTTGGGCTTTACTGGAAAATGGACAGATCGCTCGAGTATGCAAGCCATTCGCGACTTCCCTGGCGTTCCCAGACAAGAACATCAGTCACGTCCCGTAGTTTCGATAGAGTGTGTTGAAGATATTGAATGCTCTTTGTGTCAGGCGGCCTGCAACGATTCAGCGATTCAGATCTCTAGAGAGAATGGTCGATTCTTGGATGAGGCTCAGTGCACGAGTTGCGGCAAATGCCTGAGCGTTTGCCCGGCCCGTGTACCTGTGATGATTCAAGAGGTGCCCAATCACCCCATGGCGCAGCTTGTTCTATCGTATCGTGGTCGCCAGGGATTTCGTCCTAACGAACTTGCGGTTCTATTAAATCGCCGTGGAGAGGTACTTGG
>JAGWZD010000180.1 GCA_018968995.1 Bdellovibrionales bacterium | reverse complement strand
CAAAAGAAGCAAACCAAATAGCGGCATCAAAAGAACGAATACTGATCCGACTGATGGAAGAAATCGGTGAATCATGGACTGCTTTACAGTAAGTTGACGCGCAATGAATACCAATGCCGCGAATTTAGCCCATTCACTCGGCTGAAAGCGAAACCCACCTAAACCTATCCACCGCTGAGCGCCGCCAGACTTTGCACCTATTCCTGGAATAAGCACGAGCACTAACAAGAGCGCAGCTGATCCCAGAATCGGGTATGCCCAATCTTTCCATTTTTGGTATGGAACCTGAGCTGAAAAAATCAGCGCGGCCGCTCCAAGTACCGCAAAAATCAATTGCTTAAAAATAAAGGTAAATCCACTGCCGGTGCGCTCTTGTGCAAAAATGAAAGAAGAGCTGTAAACCATCACCAAACCGAAAATGACCAGCCCAGCAGTGAGTACGAGAATCACCGGGTCAACGCCAGCCATACTCACATTGAAACGGTTTCGAAAACTCGCCAATGAAAACATCTTTTTGTCAGTCACTCGGGACTCCCTTCCCTAATGCGCCGACAAGCCTGAGCACCTCTGCTCAGAGCTGAGACACCAGCTTTTTAAAATAATCCCCACGCTCCTCAAAATTCCGAAACATGTCATAGCTGGCACAACCCGGCGATAAGAGGATGATATCTCCGCTTCTAGACTTTTGGTAGGCGAGCAACACAGCCTCTTCAAAAGTTCCGACCAGAAAGGTGTCGGCATAATCTCCCAGGGCGCGATTGATCTTTTCTTTCGCTTCTCCCAAGAGAATCAGTAACTTGCACCGCTCGCGGACGAGGTCCGCAAGAGGCGAAAACTCCATATTCTTGTCTTTTCCACCCGCTATCAAAATAATCGGGTTTTTAGGAAAAGCCATGAGGCTACGCTGAAGGCTCATGACATTGGTGCCCTTGGAGTCGTTAATAAAGTAGACCCCGTCCTTCTTGCGTACGAATTCCAAGCGATGTGGCACCCCTCGGAAATTTTGTATGACACTTTGAATGGCGATTGGCGAGACGCCTTGAGCCCGAGCCGCGCAGATAGCGGCCATCAGGTTTTCCTTGTTGTGTTCGCCAAAGAGCTTGAACTGAGAGACATCGTAGATCTCATCTTTCCCAGTAATCTTCGCCACAATCCGACGCTGCGCTGAATCGTAGTAGCAACCACAAAAATTCTCTGCAAATTCACCGCCCAGCTGAATCGGGTTTTTCTTGGTGAACCACATGAGCCTTCCCTTTGACTCATTAGCCAGCTGAGCCACCGTAGCGTTGTCATGGTTCAAAACGACAAAACTATTGCGATCGCAAAGCTGCAAGAGCCGCTTCTTAGCAGCAATGTAGCTCTCCATAGAAGGATAACGGTCTAGATGATCGGGCTCTATGTTTGTGAAAACCGCAACCGCTGGCGTGAGCTTCTCCGCAAGCTCGAGCTGAAAGCTGGATAACTCAGCAACCACGGCGTCCGCTGGCTGTCCTTCTAAGTGAAAGTCCAAGAGAGGCTTACCGATGTTTCCTCCGACAAATACTGGCTTTTTGTCGGCCTTAAACATCTCGCCAATCAAGCTCGTGGTTGTTGTTTTTCCATTTGTGCCAGTGACGGCAATCAGAGGCACTTCAATTCCTGCGGCAGAAATCTCAACCTCGTTCGTAATTGGAATATTGGCCGCACGTGCTTCATCAAGCACCTTGATGTTTAAGGGTACACCAGGACTAAGAACGATAAGCTCCGCACTCGTAAATGTTTTCCCAGTATGTCGTCCAAGCTCGTACTCGATTTTCAAATCGGCACAGGCTGCGAGACCGTCCGCTAGTTCCGTCTTTTGTTTCATATCCGTGACAGTTACCTTGGCCCCTTGTTTGGCCATGAACTGAGTTACGGCTACTCCTGACCTTCCAAAACCTACAACTAGAACTCGTTTACCCTTATACTTACTCATGAAAAAGTCCTCAGCGTAACTTCAATGTCGACAACGTCACTAGTGCTAGCAGAATCGAAATGATCCAAAAACGCACAATCACTTTAGGCTCGGCCCAACCCTTTAACTCAAAATGATGATGAATGGGAGCCATCTTAAACACCCTTTTTCCGGTCATTTTGAATGAGGTTACCTGAGCCATCACTGAAAGTGCTTCAACAACAAAAATTCCACCACAGATTGCCAATAAAATTTCGTTCTTACTGACGATCGCCACAATCGCTAGCGCTGCTCCAAGGGCCAGTGAGCCCACGTCGCCCATAAAAACTTGAGCCGGATATGTGTTGAACCACAGAAACCCAAGACACGACATCGCGACTGATGCACAAAATATCGAAAGTTCACCTGAGCCCGCAACGTATGGAATTTGAAGATACTCCGCTATTTTTAGGTGTCCGGCGCAATAAGCCAGAATCAGAAACGTTACAGAAGTGGTGATCGTTGGACCCACCGCCAGTCCATCAAGACCATCCGTTAGATTCACTGCATTCGAAGAGCCCACAATCACAAACATCGCAAACGGAATATACAAAAGTCCCAAATCAAGTGACCAACCCTTGAAAAAAGGGAACTTCAAGCTTGGTAGCTCAGCAGAGAGGCGATAAAGAGCAAAGGCTGCAATAAATCCAAAAAAACACTGAAGAATAAATTTATGCCGTGCCGGAAGACCTTTTGGATTTTTCTGAATCACTTTTCGGTAATCGTCTAAAAATCCGATTCCACCGAAAGCCAGTGTAGTCAGTATCGCCACCCAGACAAAGGCGTTCGTCAGGTCCGACCACAATAAGGTAGAAACGCAGATTCCTATCAAGATAAGTCCACCACCCATGGTGGGTGTTCCCTTCTTGGATAGGTGAGACTTGGGCCCTTCCTCTCGAATGGCCTGCCCCATCTGTTTGCGCTGCAGAAGTTTAATGTATGCGGGACCCGCCAACATACAAATGACTACAGCAGTAATCGCGGCGCCGAAGGTACGAAAGGAAATGTACTTAAAAACGTTGAGCGCCGAAAAATTCGTATGCAGAGGATAGAGAAGATGAAAAAGCATCGTGAACGGAATGCTACTGATTTTAAAAGTTTGAAGTCAAGGATTTAGCTTTTTTTGACGATTTGACTGGCCTCAGAGGCCACTTTCCGGTCATCAAAATGGACCTTTCGAACCCCATCGGGGGCCTTGGGATCGCCAAGAATCTGATAGTCCTCGTGCCCTTTACCCGCAATCAGCACGATATCTCCTGCCCTAGCTAACTGAACTGCCTCAAAAATCGCCTGCCGGCGGTCCTCTCGAACCAGTATCTTCTCGGGATTGGGGATCCCCTGCAGAATCTCTTCGATAATAGAACTGGGCCTCTCGGTTCTGGGATTGTCTGAAGTCACAATCGAGAGATCGGAATATTGGGCTGAAACCCGACCCATGATTGGCCGCTTGCCTCGGTCCCGATCTCCGCCGCACCCTATCACTGTGATGATTCTTTGATCCGGTTTTTTAAACTCGCTCAGCATCGACAGCACTTTCTCGAGCGCATCAGGTTTGTGAGCATAGTCCACTAAAAGGTGCAGCCCCCTGGAATTGGAAACGCGTTCAAGACGTCCGGGCACTCCAATAAGAGTTCGAACCCCAGCCTCAACTAGTCGCGGTTCGACCTTTAAAGCGAGGGCGGCAGATGCGGCTGCGACGACGTTGTAGATATTAAACCGCGCCAACAATGGGGTCTGAAGCACTATCGGGCTATTTAACCCTTTTAACTGGGCTTGGGCTAAAGAACCCTCGAGTGTCAGTGAAAAGTTACTAACTTGAAAACGAGCGCCGGAATCACGCTGGAGAGAAAAGGTCCATAAACACTCCGGATCCACTTGAGTAGCCTCAGTGAGAATTCGTCTACCGTATTCATCGTCCTGATTCACAATGAGTTGAGGAATCTTTCCAATGGCTAATGAGTCTTCCACATAATCCGTAAACAGAAGCTTTTTTGAGCTAAAGTAATCCTCCATGTCCGCGTGATAATCGAGATGTTCGCGAGATAAATTAGTAAAAACCATTACATCAAATGCAACACCCCGTGTTCGACGTTGCTTGAGAGCGTGGGAAGATACCTCCATGACCACGACCGAACATCCACTTTGTTGCATTCTACTTAAAAGGTTCTGAAGCTCATCACTGGCGGGCGTTGTGTGAGTTGATGGATAGGACTGATCCCCTATTCTAAAGTCCACAGTCCCAATGACACCCACTTTATGCCCCGCTTGACGAAAAATGGACTCTATCAGGTAAGTTGTTGTTGTCTTTCCACTAGTGCCAGTAACTCCAATCACGATCATTTGGCGAGAGGGATGACCATTTTTTGCTGAACAGGCCCAAGCAAAGGCCTCACGAGTATCGGGCACCTGAAGACACCGGCAATGGAGATCAGGCGATAACTCATGCGGAATAGAATTTTCTGTGGAGATAACGCAGTACAAGGCCCCAGCCTGAAAGGCCTCCAAAATACGATCATGCCCGTCGCTTTTTGAGCCTCGAAGTGCAAAAAAAATGGAACCAGGGATCACCTGGCGCGAGTCCTGGGTTATCGCTGTCGCGGAAATCGCAAGATCAGAAATATTTTGGTAAACGGACCTCATTGCGGAGAAAGGTTCAGCCGAACTGTTGTTCTGCCGGCCACTGTCTTTCCCGCCTCAGGTCGTTGAGATCTGACAAGACCTCGTCCATCAAGTTCGACTTCAAAAGGACGCCCCTGAAGAGCGCGAAGGGCTTCGCGAGCAGTAAGTCCAATTAAAGAAGGCATTTTCCAATCAACAGCAGTGTTTGACTCATCCCAGGCAGCCGGGATAGCGCCTGTCACAGCGCCTTGAACTATCGGTAGCACGGCATGAGCCTGATTTGTCTCTAATGAATCCTCGTGAGCAAGTGATGGCTGCTGAGCGGGAGTGACTCTTTGTCGCACAAGCTTCGGATCCGATGGGATGCTGAAGCGATTCACAACCGCATTAAGCACCCCTTTAAACAAGGGGGCAGCTGTTTCAGATGCA
>JAGWZD010000179.1 GCA_018968995.1 Bdellovibrionales bacterium | reverse complement strand
CCACGCTGGCAAAGATTGCGGCTCAGGCGATGCGGCGTGGGCTTCGAGTGGGCCTGATTAATCTAGATCACGTGAAGGCTTCCGCCTTTGATCAGCTAGCCACGTTTTCCAGGGTTTTAAATGTCCCATTTAGGTCAGCACAGTCGGTGGATGATCTGACTTTCGCGATTCGCGATTTTCAGGCGTTAGATCTGATCTTGGTGGACACGACGGGGCGGTCTCAGCGTGATCCTTCTTCGTTGCGTGAAATCCAATCCATGCTCGAGACGATTCCGACTATGAAGACCCTGTTGGTGCTGTCGGCGACGACTCGTGACGCTGAGCTCTATGATATGGCATCGCGTTTCGCGGTTTTCCGTCCGCAAGGACTTGTGTTTTCAAAGCTCGATGAGACCACACTCTATGGGGTTCTTTATAACGTTCCCCAAAAGGTCCGTCTGCCGCTTCTTTATCTCACTACCGGACAGAAGGTTCCCGAAGACATCGAGGAAGCCAGTAAAGATCGGGTGGCCGCACTTGTCATGGATTTGTGATCGATCAGTAATGGAAAATTTTGCCGGCTGCTTGTCAGGCGGACAGTGGGTACACTGAAGGAACCTAGGATGGGGTGGACAGCATGAGTGTGAATGCAGGACTGCAGAGATACCGAAAAAATTCAGGTGAAGAGCGTGGTTCAGAGAAGCCTCGACACCAAGCTGTTGTGGGCAAGGCAGCTAAAAATGCGGCGAAATCGGCTGCTCCTGCTGAAGTAGATACAGCGGTAAATGAGCTTGCTGAAGCAGAGCGAGCTCGCAAAGAAGAGGAAGCCCTACAAAAAGAGCTCGAAAGAGAGATCATTGCCGAGGCGGCCCACACTTCAAGTCTGGTACGTGATGACTTCACGCCAAATAACAGTACTCGAGATAAGTTGATCATCGAGTTTGCGCCACTGATTAAATATATCGCGCAAAAGATCGCGGCCCGTTTGCCAGCAAATATTGAGCTAGATGATCTGATTTCCTCGGGTGTGATTGGGTTGATGGATGCCATCGATAAGTACGATGCGACCCGAGACAATAAGTTTAAGACCTATGCCGAGTTTCGTATTCGTGGAGCCATTTTAGATGAGCTTCGTGCGCAAGACTGGGTACCTCGCTCGGTTCGAGAAAAGGCGAAGCAGCTGGAGCGCTGTTACTCGAAAATCGAGCAGCAAAAGGGACGGCAGGCCACTGATGAAGAAGTGTGCGCCGAGCTTGGTATTTCTCAAGAAGAGTACCATGACATGCTCAATCAAGTTCGAAGCGTGTCGTTGCTCTCTTACGACGATATTAGTAATTTTTCGAAACAAGATAAGCGTGCTCTGCACGGGTATGGCGAGGCCCCAAGTAAGTCCGCAACCCCGTTTTCTGAGGTCAATCTGGCCCATTTCAAAAAGATGGTTGCCGATAGTATCAATGATCTCCCTGAGAAGCAGAGACTGGTGCTTTCTCTCTATTATTATGAGGACTTGAACCTAAAGGAAATTGGCCGGGTTCTGGATGTCACAGAGTCGCGCGTCAGCCAGCTTCATACTCAGGCGATTATCCGCCTGAAGGGCAAGCTGAGAAATCACTGGGATGAGTTTGTAGCCCTCTTCGGCTAAGTCAGGCAGCGTAGGGGGCTTTGGTGAGGTCCCTTCCAGGATAAGAGCCCGCAAGCTTTTCGCAAAAAGAACGAACACGCTCTCGTTCCTCGGCATTTTCGTAATCGAAGATCAAGCCAATCCGGTACGACTGCGCGGCCGAGCTGATGACGCGGCCGACGCCTGTGATTTGTTGGCACCAATTGACCCTCAAGCGAAGGCTGATCTCTTCAGGATACTGGAGCTCTAAAGCTACCAGGGTGCCCGAGGCGAGGATTTCTGTGGAGTAGACCGCTAAACCCTCTGGACTGAGATCGTTTAAAAGCAGGCGGGCTTTGAGCGAGGATCCCGACGAGGAGTTCGGCATCGAACCCTCTAAAGCGGTGAGAAGACATTCTACCCGTTTGAGGTGAAAACGCGCCGACTCCCGCAGAGGGGTGTTATAGATGCTTCCCAGAGACGATCGCTTTTTGCCGTTGGACTGCCACATGCCCACCAGAATAACGGGGCGATCCGGGGCCGTGCAATGACTCAGACTTGAATCTCTTAACAATCCAAAGACTACGAGAGCTTGCCCTAAAAATTAAATTTGTAGCGCAATTCTTAACGCGTATCGGCGATCTTCGTAGCCGCCCGTGTTCAAAGAGAGCTCTTCGCCGTAGCTGCAGACATCAAAATTCAGCACCCACAGATCAAAACCCACGCCTGCGGTCCAGTAGCCTTGATTCAGGCCGGCTCGAACGGCCAAGCGCCTCCAATTGGTTTCGCCACCCAGATGCAGAGTGCGGAACAAGCTTCCGTTTTTGTTATTTCCCAGGTCCTGAACTTCTAAACCGAACACGGTGTTTCGGAACTTGCCCCATTCTTCACGAATTCCTGCGATGCCCAGTCCGAAGGACCGAGGCTGTGCGGGCGGGGGCGTATTGGCTGATCCAATCTTGATGGTTTTAAGGTTCTGATATTTTCCGCCCAGAACGTTGTTCACCGCAAAGGCAGCGTCGAAATTAAAGCTCGCGAGCTGAAGCGGAAGCCGATAGGTGCTGCCGAAGTCGACATCGAAGTGTGCACCGGCTCCACCCGACTCGCCGGGCTTGAGAGATTTGCCACTGATCAAATCGGGCAAGGTAAACTCTGAAGTGGTGGCCATTCGAGCCGTCACATGAGGAGTCACGCCGATACTGAGGCGTTCATCTTCGAAGAAGGTGCGGCCATAGGTCAGAGCTGGACCAATATCGGCAATAGCCACGGGACTGATTTGGTAGCTATTTCTTAGCATCACGTCGAATTGAATTTGAGTGAGCAGCGGGGCCACGGCCAAAGCCCAGCGACCTTCGCCTTTAGGAATATAGAACGAGAGAGTCGAAAGCTGAATGCGACCGTGGTTATTGTTTCCAGCAGTGTCGCCAATGGCGGCTAGGCTGTCTCCGCTGCTCGAAGCCACATCACTGACGTTCGTGATGGTCGAGCGGCTGGTCTCGATGGTCGGGTCAAAAATGGTGACCTTCCACTTCGGATTAGCCAACACTCGCGCGGGGTTGCCAAAAAAATTATCTTCATAAAGCCCGGTGGTCAGCTTAAGCCCGCCCATTCCTGAGCTTCGCACGGTTTGCAGGGGCTTAATGATCTGATCAGAGGCCTGCGCACCTGCGTTCAGAAGCAACAGAGCCAGAGCGCTTTTCCAAAGGAGATTTTTTTTCTGAGACATATCGATGTTTCCTTTTTTTTAAAGCTTTAGGGGCGGCCGATACCTTGGCCCAGCATTTTTGCGCGAAAAGCGCGACTAGTTAAGGCGTCATTAACTGTGAGATCTTTAAATGCGGCAGCAAGGCCCTTCGAGCCGGTGCTAAATCCGCCCGATGCAGCTAGAGCATCGAGGCTCTGGAACATTTCAGTCATTGCTAACTTGAAGTGTCCCAGCGTCATCGTACCTGACCATGCTGCTGCGGCGAGAGAGGTCTCCGTTCCCGAGCCGGTGCCGTTGCCAAGCGCGCCTGCAGCACCGTCACACGCGTTGACGTTAAAGGAGGTCTCAGTGCAGCTAGTGCCATCATCCACAATCCGATTTCTGGTCAGCCGTCCTCCCGCTGGAATATTCTCGGCAAGCAGTTCGGCTGTTAAAGCCAGCGACGTGATGTAGCGCACCAATTGGACTTGTGCAGAGCCTGAAGCATATTGGGCGGCAGAAAACTTATTGTAAGCCTGCTGAAAGGCTAAACGCTTGGCTTCGCTTCCGGGAGCCAGCGCCTCGGCAAGATCATTCAGTGCCGAACCATCTCCGCCTTTTCCGAAGGTTTCCATGAAAACCCCCATCGAGGCGCCATTTTCTGTGAGAAGCAAAAAGGCTTCTTCAGCGGCACGGGTTTCGGCATAATTGCCACTCAATTTGGCATAGTTCTCACGAGCACAATCGAAATCGCCCTGATCAAAACAGGCTCTAGCCGCTGAAAGATACTGCTCATCACCACCGGGATTATCAATCAACGAGAAGGCGTTACATCCGCTCAAGGTAGCGAGAGTGGCCATGGAAATGGCCAGAACCAAAAACAGCTTTTTCTTCGATGAAATTTGTTTCATGCCCCGAGGCTAATGAGGCGCGAGAGCATTGTAAAAAGAAAAAAACGGCCCCAGCGAAGATCCCCGAGAATCAAAAACAAATGACATCCTGCGTTGACCTGGGGCGTCGCGGGATTCTCTTTCCATCGCCCAAGACCTGCTCGTTAAGAGCGCCGCCCGAGGTGTTCCGTGATTCGAGGCATCAGCTCTAAAGTGGCCTGTTCGAGATCGGCCACGCTTCCTGAGTTCTCGATTGCCCAAGTAGCCGCTCGCTTTCGAGTCTGGTCTGAACATTGAGCTTGGATGATCGCTAAGGCTTGCTCGCGAGAAATTCCGTCGCGCTCTAGGAGGCGCGAAATTCGTTTTTCGAGGTCTGATTGAACCACTAAAAGCGCATCAAAATCACGATAACGTCCGGTCTCAATCAAAAGTGCCGCCTCATAGATCACAAACGGGGCTCCGGCACGCGCAAGATCTGAGATTTCCTTTAGGCTTTCCTCTCGAATCAGAGGGTGAAGGATGGCTTCAAGCTCAGCACGCGCCTGAGGGTCCGAGAAAATCCTTTTTCTCAGCTTGGCCCGATCTAGGGTGCCGAACGCTTTCTGGATTTGAGGGGCTGCCTTGCCTTCTTTTGAAGAAAGGTCTCGCGCAATTTGGTCGGCATCTAGAACAGGAAGGTGGCATTTCTCTCGTAGAATTTTCGCTACCAGAGATTTTCCAGATGCAATGCCACCCGTTAAGCCAATCACAGGAATCGGAAAGCGTGGGCTCATTTTTTGTTCCCGCTCGCATTCTCGCTCGAGCTCAGGCGTTTGGCCTCTTCCCAGTACTGATCCATCTCTTCGAGCGAGGATTCCTCGGGTTTTTTACC
>JAGWZD010000178.1 GCA_018968995.1 Bdellovibrionales bacterium | reverse complement strand
CCCGGGCTCAGTAGGCCGAGCCATCATCTTAGCCATCATCCGAGCCATATTATCAGCGGTCGAGTGCTGGAGTGTCGGCAGCTCGCCCAGCTTCAGTGGGTCTTGAGCATCGGTAAGTCCACTCGAATTCTGAAAGTAAGTGTCTACGTTCTCGTTGTCCAAAAGCTCGCGTACGGAAGCATTCATTTGACGAACAAAATCGCGGTGAGTTCCAGCGGCTGCCCGCGCCAAGGCGGAGGCCGCGGCATTTGAGCTTTGTTCGAGCATCGTCTGAAGCAGCTCTCGTACGGTCACTGTCTCACCCACGCGAATGGGGGATTTGTCTTTACGAACGGCTGGATTTCCATCATTTGCCGAATCATGCCAGTCATCTTCATCTAAGTAGACGACTGAACGATCCAGTGGGGTGGATCGGCTGGCAACCCATGCAGTGATGGTTTTTTGAGTAGAGGCTACGGCGCGCGGGTCGTGGGGCGAGGATTCATGTAGCCGCTGCAGAACTTTTCCTGAGGCATCCACAAGATCCAAGACCATGGCGGGGGGGCGCCCCGGATTTCCAGGCTTACGGGCTCCACCGAGAAACTTTTCTACAAGGGCGTCGTATTTTCTAGGCTTTGCCGAGAAGTCGCATCGATCTGGAGTATTCAGACCCCGCCCAAAGGCGTGGCTTGCCGGCGAGGCAACGAACCCAGCCAATAGAGTAACGAGGGCTAAAACCGCCTGGCGGCTAAAACCAAAGAAACGCATCCCACACATGCGCCCCTCTTTCGCCTGCTCTTGGCTTTCTGTAAAGAGGGGATATGAGCCAGGACAAACTACTGAAAACCATGAAGGAAAACATCCAGGAAGGGCAGTGGCACTGGATTGCTCCCCACCAAGAACGGGGGGCGGTGATCGTGGTGTCTCAAGATCTTGACCTGGCCGAAGTGGGCGTGAAGGTGTCCGTTGATTCCGTTCCAGAGGTTTCTGAATGGGTCAAAAAAGGAGATCTGGCTCGCCCCACCGAAAAGCAGCTCGAGGAGTGGAACGAGACGCCGGGAAGGCATTTCCGATTTTTGATTGTGCAGCCTTACGTGCTGATTCAAGTGCTGGGGCACTAGTTCGTCCGAGAGCTCGCCCTTTTTCCGGCGTGATAACCCAGCGCCACACTGGCTTGAATTAAAAAGCCTCCGGTAGGGGCGTCCCAATCAATCATTTCGCCAGCCGCAAAAAAGCCTGGAAATTTATGGAGCATGAGGTCTGGCTGAAGTTCTTCCCACTGAAGTCCACCTGCAGAAGAAATCGCCTCTTCTAAGGGGCGAGGCGCTTGCAGGTGAACCGGAAAGTCCTGAACGATTTGGGCTAGCCTTTTCAAATCGCCGTGAATCGCCGCGCGATCTGGCTCGGGAAGGCCATGAAACACCAGCGCTAGCGCCGCCGGACTTAAGCCGCCTAGTTTTTTAAGTCTCCGGAGGGGCGAGAGGTTCTCACGTAGGGGTCGCGAAAGCTGAGAGAAAAAATCTGCAGCGCTGAGACCTGGGCGAAGTTGGATTCGAGCCTCACCAGGAGTTCCTACAAAATAAACAGGCGTTCCCTCCAGGCCATAGCGGGTAATGACTAGTTCTCCTTGTTTTTGTCCCAGGCGGGATTTCAAGATACAGTTTTTGATCGGCTTTCCCTCGGCTTCACGAATCAGCGCTTCTGGGAAATCGACTTCGTATCCCACGTTCGATGAAGAAAAGTCGCAAACTTTAAGACCTTTTTTTCGAAAAATCTCTGGCCATGACGGAGGACTTGCTTCCCAGCTGCCGCCACCGCAGGCAAAAACCACTGCATCCGCACTGAAGGCCTCGGGGCGTTTACCTGAAGATTGAATCTGAAGTGTGGGGTGGGGTACGGCAGTGAAGTCTACGAGTTCAGAATCGGGATAAAAGCGGACACCGTTTTTTTCTAAAAACCTCGTCCAGCTCAAAAGAAGTTGCGAAGCCTTCATTTCTCGAACAAACCATCGGCGAGAGGTTCCCACAAAAACCTCATGACCTAAAAAACGGATGAACTGAAGCCAACGCTCAGAGGGATAGTCTCTTAAAAAGGGCTCTAGCCGTTTAGCCGAGAATGGATCGCGCTCTTGATAAAATCGAAAAAATTCTTCGAGTGGGGCATCGTGCGAGACGTTCAGCCCTGAGCTTCCTGCAATCAGAAGCTTTCTTCCAAGCCCCTTTCGCCGCTCAAAAACATGAACCTCTGCCTGCGATTCTACAGCCGCTGTCGCTGCCATCAACCCTGCGGGGCCTGATCCAATAATCGCAATTCGCGCCCGCGCCATTATGGAATTCCTAAGTCATCGAGCCAGCGCTCCGCCCAGAATACGGCAATTCCGATTTGAAAGGGATCTTCTGGAAGATCGAGGCGAGGCCCCTGGGGAGCTAGAAATTTCTGAATTTCTTTTCGGTTTCTATGCTGCCAGATCGGGTTGGTCTTTTCTACGAAAAGCCGGTCGAGACGAAGCGCCCTCAAACACGCTTGCCTGCAGCTCGAGCCTTTCATAAAAATCGCATCTGAAATCTGAGAGATGTCTTTGGGGTGGTAGAGTTCAAGATTCAAATAAGTGCTGTACATCGAGGCCAGAAGGTAGCGGCGGTACTCCGAATGGGTTTGGAGTTTTTTTCGGATGGTCGTGCCGGGATCGTAGATTGAACCCATGAGATACAGACTTTTTGCTAGTTTAGAGTCTAGCGAGTCGCTCAGAGCCATATCGGTCATCACCACGACGCTTTCACAAAAGTTGAGATATCGCCGAATCGAATCGGGGTGTGCTGACGGGCGAGGTAGAAACTGCCACAGCAGGCGATGGGATTGCTCATGAAACACACTTGTTGTGTAGGTGCGAAGTTCTAAGAGACGACGCCCTCGTTCAAACGGGTGAAGGGCCGCGAAAAGGAGCTCGGTTTGAATGGGGCTATATTGAATTCTATTTTCTAGCAGGATCGTCCCCCCGAGGCTTCGGGGGGACGAGAGCAGCGAAGGCTCGTAGGTGCAGCGTGATTGGAGAGTCTTTTTTCGGCTTCGAAGGTAAAGCGCGCTAGCACTCAGCAGCAACGAGTCAAAAGGTTGTTCAGGCAATGCTAGGCGGTGTGATCGAGTGGGCTGATGCCGCGCGAGCAAAGAAACGGCGCTTCGGAGCTGGCGGGCTTCAGGGGAGAGTTTCATTTGAGGCGGTCATACCGCAGGGAGGACCCTCAGGGAAAGGGCGGCCTTGTTTTTGTAACGGCTGAGACTGTGAGACTCCTGGGCTTGGCACTTCTTTTAGCACTTACAGTGGCTGGCTGTGATGACCCTGAGCCCCGGTATGGAAGCGGTCCCGCGTCCTTCTTAGAGCTTGATGCTGAGATTTCTGAAACCGAAGCCTTAGATCTTCAACAGGCGGTAGGGTTTTTGGATCAACACCGCATTGATGCGAGTCAGAATCGGTGGTTTACGACTGTATTTGGCGATTCCGATTCAGGAGTATTAGAGCCATTTCTACAAGATCGTGTGCGATTTGTCTTATCGCAGAAAACAGACGTTTCTTCTCGAGTTCGAGTTCAGTCGGGAATGCTCTATCAAGAGCAGGATTCAGGACGCGGAGCTACCAACCTCGCAACGCTCTGGTTTGTCAAAAAGTCTCTCGAGCCTCGGGGGGTGTGGTTTGAGCTGAACTCTCGAGTTCTGGCGATTGACTCCACGCGTGTGGGCCTGGTTCAGCTAGGCCCTGCCTTTCATCAGGTTCCCGCTCTCGTGCAAGCCGGAGTACTTCTTCACGAGGCTCGTCATTCCGATTGCACCGGTGGAGTGCTGCGTTCGGATCTAGATCGTTGGATGCAGGGTCAAGATCCTGTTCGTAAGACCTGCGCCCATCTTCACGTGCCGTGTCCGGCAGGCCATATCTACGAGGGAATCTATGCCTGTGACTCAGAGCCCTGGGGCGCATACAGCATGAATCTTTTGTATTTTTTGGCGATTCGAGAGGATTGTCCTCAATGTACCGATGAAGAGCGGGTTCTCGCTGATGCGGCATCTCTGGATGCAGCCTCGAGGCTCTTATTCTCAGCCGAGGCAATGCTAGCCGGAAGCCTGGGCGCGCCGGATATGAGTCATTCCACAGAGGTTTTAGAACAGTGAAGAGGGTGAGTCGAGGCGTAGCGTTTCTGGGGTTGACTCTCACTTTTTCGCTAGTGCTTTTAGTGTCTCTCAATCCTCATGGAAATCCGCCAGAGTCTGTCTTCAGGTCAAAAAATAAACAAACCGCTCCAGGTCCCACGAGAATTCCCAGGATTCATCTCGATGATCCCTCCTGGAGCGCACCGCCTCCGAGTAAAAAAGATTATATTGAGGATTTAGAGCACGATCCTCATATGGTCCCTCGCTCGTTGATGCGCTATGCGACCAAAATCGCAAAGCTTCAAGATCAAGCTCGGCGCGATCCTGTTAGTGCCGAAAAACTGATGCAAGAGCTCGAGTCCTGCGTTTTATCAACGCAAGTGATCGATACGGCGCGAATCTTCTGTGCTCGGCAGAGTCGAAAGTTAGCTCGTGAAAGCCCAGAACAAGCGCATCTTTCAGAAAGAGCAAGTGCCTTATGGGAAGTTCTTCATCACTTGAGTCAGCAGGGCATCGGAGAGCTTTCGAGCCGCTGAGATAGCGGCGGGGTCAATGCTTTCCGCCGTCAATGTGGTCCACTGCGATGAAAGTTCGAATAGCACGTCTTCTTCAGTAGACTGAGGATGAGTTTTCACGTGCTCGAGTGTTCTTAAGACGGCCTCTTCTCGGAGCGCGTTGAGGAATGGAAGATTCTCATCATAGGCAAGCCATTCTTCTTGGCTGAGTCCAAGCGCGAGTGCTTGCTCACTAGAAAGTGGTTGGAATAAAACTGATCCTTTTTCTGAGGCATCGAGAAGAATAAATCCGGTCGCTGCTGCGAAACCCGAAAGGGTCATGCTCAGTACAGAGCGTAAGCCCTGAGTGCGAAGCCCCATCTTAAAAAACTCGAATGCCGCTGCGGTGGTGCTGGCGCCTGCCAGAAAGGGCA
>JAGWZD010000177.1 GCA_018968995.1 Bdellovibrionales bacterium | reverse complement strand
CAAAAAGTTGGAAAATTCACACTGTTCGAGGGATACCCCAGCCTTTTGTGGAGAACGCTCGCTCAAAAGAAAACGCGAGCTCCCGAAAAATTGGCCGAATGGCTCAAGAATCAGTCTGTTGAATTTCGGACGAGCGATGCGCGACGGTTCAGGTCGGATCCTGATTTGGCCGATGCGGTCATGCTTGCCGTTGGCGGCGCGCTTCTCCAGAAGCAAGGCAGACTCCTTCAACCCTTTCCAGGGTTTTTCCAATCCACACAGTACCTGACCCGGGCCCAAGTCGAAGGTTGGATTGCCGGGTTACCTCAAGAACTTTAGTCCACTCCGCTTGAGCCTACTGCTTGAAGCAACCTTTTTGCCTCAAGGGCGGAGAGCTTTTCTACTCCGCGCGTAGTTTCAGTAACAGTCTTCGAATTTTGCTTCTCCACCCCTCGCATCATCATGCAGAGGTGACACGCCTGCACGCGCACCACTACCGCTTTAGGCGAAATCAATTGAACCAGGGCGTCCGCCAGCTGCTCGGTGATCCGTTCCTGAACCTGAAATCGGCGAGAAAATAATTCCACGAGCCGAGGAATCTTAGATAATCCCACAATCTTCTTGCGTGGATAGTAAGCAACGCTCGCGGTGCCCCAGAATGGCAGCATGTGATGTTCACAAAGACTGTAAAACTCGACATCGCGAATGGAAATCAGGCCGTTTCCTTCGGCTTGAAATACTCCTTCACCCACGGCTTCTTCTGGGGTTTTCGAGTACCCCGAAATTAGATGAGCCATCGCTTTACTGAAGCGCTCGGGAGTCCGCTCCAGCCCTTCACGAAGAGCGTTGTCCCCAGAAGCTCTGAGAATCATGCTCGCTGCCATCGAAAACTGTTCGGCGTCACTGAGCGCACGATCCAACTCGCCGCGAGAGCGCTCCTCGGAGATCTCTTGAAAGCGCTCGCGGTTACGAAACTCACGGTCGTCAGGGGATTTCATCATTTGTTACCTCTACCTCGGACTATACCCTATTTGTCTATCATTTGCCTGATTATTTATTTAGACAACACTTTGACAAAAGAGTTCGCGACGCGTAAGATGTTCCCATGAAGGAAACCCTGAATATCAAGGCGGTGTCGCGCCTCGTGGGACTTAACGAGCACACGATTCGTGCTTGGGAAAAGCGCTACCGCGCCATCGAGCCCCAGCGGACAGGAACGGGACGCCGCACCTACACCATGGAAGAAGTCGAGCGACTGCAAATGCTCAATACCCTGGTGCGCCGGGGCCACGCCATTAGCTCAGTGGCCAGTCTTCCGCTGGAAAAAATTCAGCAACTTCTCGATTCAAAAAAACAGGAGCTCCATTCTGCTGTCCGCTCGTCGGATAGCCTGAATCAGGATCTAGAGGCCACCACCCAGTCGATCATCGCTTTGCTTCATCGGTTTGACTTTGAAGCCATGGTGCCCCAGATCACCAAAGCCGCGCTTCGGTTTGACATTCGTGCCTTTGTTTACGGCGTCGCTCTACCTCTCATGCGTGAAGTAGGTTTGCAGGTAGACGCCGGAAAGCTCCTCATTGCTCAAGAGCATGCCTTCTCAGTGATGCTGAGAGACAAACTGAGTCAAATTCTCAATACTCTGAACACCGATAATCATACTGGAAAGCGTATCGCTCTCAGCACTCCAGCTGGAGACATCCATGAGTTCGGGATCATGCTTGGCGGAATCCTCGCTGCGGCCAGTGGCTGGTCGGTCCAATATCTAGGACCCAACCTCCCCCCCGAAGATCTGGCTAAAGCCTGCGCGGGCCTGAACTGTGAGGTGGCACTAGTCGGCACCACTCCAGTTCCACCGGAAGAGCTCAAGCAAAGCTGGAGAGAATACCTGCGAGATCTCGATGAAAAGCTCCCTCAAAAAACCGCACTATGGGTGGGCGGTGCTGCCGCTGTAGATGGACCTCTTCCACGGCTGAAGCTTCGACGAAATACTCATTGGATTTCATCGATCACGCAGCTTGAAACAGCCCTTTCGGAAGCCAAAGGCTTGAGACGCGCATGAGCGACAAGCATCCAACCTGGGGTCTTCATTGGTTTCGTCGCGATCTTCGCGTCGCGGGAAACCCCGCTCTCCAATGGAGCTGGAAAAAGCACGAAGGAAGAGTTGTTGGCATCTTCTGCTTTGATTCAAAATTTCTTGCTCGGACTGATTTTTCTCACAATCGTTTCGGTTTTTTTCTAGAGACTTTACGAGAGCTACAAGAAGAGATGCGCTCCATTGGAAGCGACCTTCTCGTGGTAGATTCTCTTCCTCATGAGGCCCTTCCAAAGATTCACGCAGAATTAAAAAAAACAGACCGAGCTTTCTCGACACTTTCGTTCAATCGCGACTATGAACCTTTTGCTCGCGAGCGAGATGATCGTATCACCCGAATCCTACAAGAGGACCTCAAGGTCACTGTTCACACTGAGCGCGACCATCTTCTCATTGAACCGCTCGAAATCGGCAAACCCTCCTCGGGCGGATCGCTCTTCTACCAAGTTTACTCGCCTTTCGCTCGGCGATGGTTTGAGCAACTCAAGACCGAGGAAGTGGCAGGAAGGGTTGCAATTCAAAAAGCTGGCCTCAAGTACCTCCATAAGCGCGCCGCTGGAGAGATCGATCGACATCTTTTCTGCCTGAACTGGAAAAAACTCTGGGGCAAGTCTCGCTCGCCATTTTCCGAATCTCTTGAGGATTTCGCGCAAAAGAACAGACCCCATCAAACCGTAGAAATACCGGCTGCCGGGTCCTTAGCTGCACTGAAAAGACTTCAGCAGTTCAAACGCAACGTGGATCACTATGGCGATCGTCGCGACATCCCCTCACTCGATGGGACCTCCAAGATGTCGCTTTATCTCAAGAACGGTTCCATCACTTCTGCACAGATCATTGCAGAGCTCGACTTACAAAACCTGACAATGAAATCTGAGGGTGGACGGGCGAAATTTATCAAGGAAATTGCCTGGCGCGAGTTTTACTACTCGATTCTTTTTCATAGGCCCTCGGTTGAAAAGAAGGCTTTCCTTGAAAAATACGCCGATCTTCCCTGGGAAAATAGTCAGAAGCTCTTTGAAGCCTGGAAGGAAGGCCGCACCGGCTACCCCATTGTGGATGCGGGCATGAGGCAACTCAAACAAGAGGGCTGGATGCACAACCGCGTACGGATGATTGTCGCTTCGTTTCTGGTGAAAGATCTGCTGATTGACTGGCGCTGGGGCGAGAACTACTTCATGAAAGAGCTCTTGGATGGAGACCTCGCCCCGAATAACGGCGGCTGGCAATGGGCTGCATCCACTGGATGCGACCCTCAGCCCTACTTTCGAATCTTTAATCCAGAACTGCAAGGGTCGCGATTTGACCCTGATGGCACCTATGTCGAACGCTACGTGCCGGAACTTGCTGGAGTGCCGAAGAAGCTCCTGCATGCGCCGGAAAAAATGGGCGAAGCGGCTCTCAAAAAGCGCGGCTACCCACTACCCGTGGTGATTCACCACGAGCAAAAAGAAAAAGCTCTCGCCCTGTTTAAATCCAAGAGCTAAAACCTCGTGATCGGGGCAGAAATAACGCAGAGCGAAACACTGAGAGCGCTCGGAATCTCTCTTTTAGAAGCATCTTCAGACTTTCACAAAAGCGGCATTTCGTGAAAAATCGAAGTCCTCATGTCTGCACAAAACAAATCGTCGCAAAAGCCGCACATTAAACTCAGCCCCGACGCCCGTTTTCAGCGGGCCATTGTCTGCGGAGCCCCAGAGCGCGCAGCTTTGATCGCTTCCCAGCTCAAAGACGCAAGCGAGCTTGCCAAAAATCGCGAATACCACTCGTTTATTGGAAAACATCAGGGTGTCGACGTGGTGGTGATGTCTCACGGAGTGGGTGCACCAGGTGCCACCATCGGCTTTCAAGAACTCATGGATGTTGGGGTGAAATCGATTATCCGAGTGGGCACCGCCGGCGGCCTACAAGATGAATCAAAAATCGGGGATCTCGCTGTGGCTACGGCTGCGGTGAGGCAGGACGGTACGACTGCCATGATGGTCCCAGCCGGTTTTCCTGCTGTAGCAGATTTAGAGGTGACCATGGCTCTTGCCATGGCGCTCGAAAAATCAGGGAAAAAGACCCATCAAGGAATCGTCGTGACGAGCGATCTTTTTTATCCAGCACTCATGGAAAACGACCTGGCGAAATTTCGAAGCGCCAATGCCGTTGCTGTAGAGATGGAGTGCGCGGCTCTATTTGTCACGGGTACCTTACGAAAAGTGCGCACCGGGGCCGTTTTAGCGCTCGATGGAAACCCTCTGCGCTGGGATCAAGGGGTTTACGACCCTCACTCCAATGCCATGGATCTGGCTGTTCGAGCTGCAATTTCAGCTTCACTCGATGCCATTGTGAAGTTCTAAAGAGCGAAGTGCGGATCAATAAATTTTTTACTGAAAATGGCATTTGCTCCAGGCGAGAGGCAGACCGCTGGGTTGATGCTGGTCGCGTCAGCATCAATGGGGTCCAGGCTAAACCAGGCGATCAGATCCCCGCAGGAGCGGTGGTCGCGCTCGATGGAAAGCCGGTGGTTCTGAAGGCCAAACGACGAATTGTGCTGGCCTACCATAAGCCGGTGGGAATTGAATGCACGGCCGACCCGAGCGTAAAAAACAACGTCATCTCCGCACTGAATTACTCCGAACGAGTTTTCTACATTGGGCGACTCGATGTCATGAGTGAAGGCCTACTGCTTTTGACGAATATCGGGGAGCTTGCCGATCAAATCGCGCGAGCGCGAAATCAGCACGAAAAAGAGTACGAAGTCACCTTTCATCAAATCATTTCCGATGCACAGATTTCACGCCTGCGCCTAGGTGTAGACATCGGTGATGAGGATCGTGGGCTCACTCTTCCCTGCTTGATTGACCGTACCGGCCCAAAACAGGTGCGAGTTACTCTAAAAGAGGGACGAAATCGGCAAATCCGCCGCATGGCTGAGGCGGTAGGCTTGAATGTCGCCCGTTTAAAACGAGTCCGCGTGATGTCGATTCATCTGGGTGA
>JAGWZD010000176.1 GCA_018968995.1 Bdellovibrionales bacterium | reverse complement strand
AGAGAAGAATAGTGCAGGTGCGTCCGTGGGTAGATCATGAAATCACCCACGAAGTCATGCCTTTGGAACTCGGGCTTTACGACGGAGTGGCTGAGAGCAAAGGATGTTACCCCGGTCAGGAAGTCATCGAGCGAGTGATCAGCCAGGGGGCGCCTCCGCGTCGCCTAGTTCTCGTGGAGAGCACCGGCAAAAATGAAGTTCAAGAGTCAGCGAACCAGGTTTCGGCCACATCCTGGAGCGGAAACCAGGGGCTGGCGCTTGTTCGAAAAAGTTTGGCTATTGTGGGAGAAAAGCTCTCGATTTTTGAGCATGGTGAGGTCACTGTGATCGGATGTTCACCGGGGGCCCCGCCTGTAAAATGATCAAACCCTTGTCCGTACTGATCGGTTTATTCTTTGCTTCGGCGGCATTTTTACCTCAGGCCGTGGCTCGACCTGAGGTGGGGTTTTCAGGACTAGGCGAACAGCTTGGATTCAGTCCGTTTCGGGACTGGAAGACATTGAACACAAATCATTTTCGAATCACTTATCCTCAAGAGCTTCAGGAGTTGGCCGATCTAGCAGCGAAGAATCTAGAGGAGTCTCATCGGCTTTTATCGCCTCTTTTACAGTGGACTCCTCGACTTCGAACTCAAGTTGTTTTGATCGATAACTCAGATTTTGCGAATGGTCTTACTGCCGCTACTCTTCGCTTAGGCATAGTTCTTTGGGCGACACCTCCTGATAATTGGTCGAGCATCGCTCACTACGACGATTGGTTTAGGCTTCTGTGTTTGCACGAGTACGCTCACTTTTTGAATCTGGATGCCACGAGAGATTTTTGGTCTGTGCTGCGAATGATTGCTGGCGACAGCACTCTTCCAAATTCCTTGTGGCCTGCATGGATGCTCGAGGGCCTAGCTGTCACGATAGAGACTGCTTTTACCCAGTCGGGTCGTGGCCGAAGCTCATATTACTCGATGATTCTTCGAGCGGCAGAGGAAAGTGGCCGATTGCAGCAGATATCAAGCCTCGGAGGGCTTACGGGGCCTCGCACCGAGTCGCCCGGTGGCGAGATACCATATCTTTTTGGCTATCAGCTGATGGCGAAACTCTCGTCAGAGAGCCTAGATCTACTAGGAGATCTTTCTACGAAGTCCTCCCAGAGTTTGCCGTGGAAACTCAATAGCTACGCAGAGTCGGTATCCGGAAAAGACTGGAACACTCACTGGAAAGAGTGGGTTTTGGAAGCTGGGTCTCGTGCTCGATCGGAAATTGCAGCTGTCCGTTCGTCAGGTGAAACATCGACTCAAAATATCACCCATCAAAATGTATCGACTCTTGGAATCGCTTTTTCGCCCGACGGTAAATGGATGGCTTATTCGAAAGAATCTCAGAGTGAACGGCAAGGCGTTTACCTGAGATCGACAGGTGCCGATCATGAGCAAAGGATCAGTGATCAAATCGGCGGAGCCAGCATGGGTTTCACGACGGATTCGCAAGCTTTGGTCTTTAGTCGAGTCGATCGCCATGGTCTTTATGATTTTTACAGTGATCTTTGGATTTACGACCTGAGCAAAAAAAACCTTTCGAGACTGTCTTTTGGTAAGCGTTTTCGCGACCCCTCGAGTTCGATGGGAAGCGATTGGATTGTTTTTACTGCGAATGAAGCGGGTCGTACCTCACTTGCGAGGGCTAGGCTGACACGAGACTCTCATGGGGGATATTTTATCTCGGATGAGCAGATTCTCTATCGTCCTAGTCTTATGAGTCGTGTTTCTACCCCAAGAATCTCTTCCGATGGAAAACGGGTGATCTTTTCTTTGCATGAAAATGGGAAGCCGGGAGAGTCGATTTTTGAAGCGGTAATTCGAGGCGCGGATGTTGGCGCATCGACGGATTGGCAGGTAAAACAACTGACTTCTGACACAAAGGCTTTGGATCGCTTTCCATTCTTCGACCGGGCGGGCACCGTTTACTTTGTCTCGAATCGCTCGGGTATCGATAATATTTACCGCTGGGATGCGAACACTGGCTCTACATCGGCAATCACAAATGTGACCACTGGGCTTTGGCTTCCGGCGATTTCGCAAGAAGGGCGATTGGCTGCTAGTCTGTACCGATCGAGCGGATGGGATGTCGTTTGGGTGGAGACAGACCTTTCAAAATCAATGGTTCTCCCTGTATTTGAGGCCCCTTTGCCCGCGCGGCCCAAAGAGTCGAGTGTTGTTTCTGGGTCTCAAAATACTATCACTGAGTCTCAGACCGTCTCTGATTATAGTATTTTTCCAAGTATTCTTCCCAGAACTTGGGCGCCTTATTTTAGCTATGGAACTGAGGCAGGGTGGACTCTTGGCGCGCTTCTTCTGGGTTTTGATGCGCTCGACTTACATCGCTATTTAGCAATCCTTGAAGCTCGCCCTAGTCTTGGAGAGTGGGGCGGAGGGCTTTCTTATTCCAATCGAGTTTTGGGCGCCGCATGGACTCTTTCAGGCTCGCGGCGAGTAGAATCTCTGTTTGAACAAGTCTACACGCGAAAATCTGAGGCGGGCCTAGGGTTGTCTCTCTATTATCCGCGGACCTATTCGGTGTGGAATCCGTCTCTCGAGTTTTCGTGGGAGAAAGATGAGGTCTTGGCCTATCCTGCTATGAAGGGCGCCTTAGGTTCAGGCACGCTGCAAACTCGGCGCTCGGCTCCTACATTTTCGGCCGAGTTGAATTACTCAGGAGCTTTGTCTTCTCGCCAGTCCATTTGGCCTGAGGAGGGGTTTCGTACGAGGTTGGGCAACAAGTGGTCTTTAGGCGGATGGCTGGGATCACTTGAGGGACAGCGCAGGACAACGACACAGGCCCTGTGGATTCAGAGCCATTATTTTAATCTGGGAAATCACGTAGTTCTGAGCCCTCGATGGCAGGTGGCTCTTTCCAATCGACCCGAACTTCAACTGGCTGGCCGATCGGGTGGGGTTTTTGATGCGATAGGTGAGTCGAGTTTCGATAGTGTGGTGATTCGCGGGTATCCAAAGACCTTTTTCTCGGCAAAACAGGCCGCAGTCACTGCTCTTGATCTTCGATTCCCTATTCGTCGTGTCGAGCGAGGTTGGCATACGTACCCCGTTTTCCTTGAGAGCATCCAGGGCCTAGCTTTCCTAGAGTCGTCGGTGCGCCGACGTGAGAGTGTCGGATCTTGGCGGGGAACGGCTTCCTACGGGGCGGGGTTGCTTGCAGATTTCGTTTTGTTTTATTCAGCCCCGGTCTCGGCTTCAGTGCAGTTCCATCAGGGCACAAAAATGAGCGCTGGGGGGCGTCCCGAAGTCTTTCTCGACTTAAGGCTGGGTCAGCTTTTCTTCTGATCTGGGCTGAGGTATGCCCTGAGGCCTCATGCTCGCAATCATCAATAAGGGTCAGTTTGTTAAGTCGTTAAAAGACAAGGACTCCGTCCAGTCCCCATTTCTGGTCAAGTACAGTGCTGTGGCTACTGGAAAAAACGGAAAATCCTACATGAATCTTGTCCTCATGGACTCTTCAGGTGAGGTGGAAGCGCGCCTCTGGGAGGACGTTGCCCAGCACGCCGGGCAAGTCGTTCGTGATGCTTTTGTTCATGTGGAAGGTCGGGTCCAAAGCTATCAAGGTCGGCTGCAAGTGGTGATCTCGCGAATGCAGCTGCTTCGAGAGGATCAGGTGCAAATTGAAGAGTATTTGCCGAAGTCGCATCTGAACGCTGAGGTGCTGTACCGCGAGCTTCTCAATTTTGTAGACTCAATGAAAGATCCTTACTATCGGGCATTGGCCGAGTCTGTTCTGAAAGACGACGCCGACATCGCTCAGCGCTTTAAGCGAGCACCTGCTGCAAAGACGATGCATCATGCTTATCCTGTGGGGCTACTGGAGCATGTGGTTTCCATTACAAGAGTGCTCGATTTTTTAGCCTCCCATTATGAGAGCTCGCTCAACCGGGATCTTCTTTTTCTGGGCGGTTTTTTTCACGATATCGCTAAGATCTGGGAGCTCTCGTACGATCGAGCCACCGACTACACCACCGAGGGTAAGCTGATTGGGCACCTGGTGATGGGGGTTGAGTTGGTTGAACGAAAAATTCGAGAACTCGAGTCTCAACCTGGACGACTGCCAGGGCTTTTCCCTGAGGAGCAAAAGCTTCTGGTGAAGCACCTGATTCTTGCTCATCACGGCAAGCTCGAGTACGGCTCGCCGGTGCTGCCACAGTGTTTAGAAGCGTTGGTCGTGCACTACATTGATGATTTAGACTCTAAGATGAACGCGATTGGGAAATTCATGGAGGCAGACCAAAATCCGGGCCCCTGGACGTTACTCCATCGGCATTACGAGCGCTTTTTCTTTAAGAAAGCAGATTCGTCTTTGCCATCCCTTAGCTTGTGATGGACTTCCAGGCTTTTGATCCCAAGGATTCCGAGCCTAACAAAATTACTGGTGTTTCAGACTTCGTAGTTTGATTACGTTGCTGCAGCGGAGAGGGGAACAGACCGCTACCCCCATAATGATCGAGCCAGTGCCGACGCAATGATAGCGAGTTACTGATGAGCGTGGGAATGATCTCTGGCTTTTGTTGTTTTTTTCGAGCGCCCTCAGACTGATACTCATAGGCACTCTGAAGGCGCGTGCGTAATCCCTTAGCAGTGCGTTCTATTTCATCAAGCGACTGGTAGCCGATGATTTTTGAAAAAGAGTACTTTCTTCGACCCGGCTCTCTCATGGTGAGAACAAGGTCTAGATCGCCACGTAGGAATCGGTCCTCAAGTTCGTTGAGATCCAGCACATCAAGCTCCAAGGTTTCAAGTTCCATGCGAACCATCATGCGCTGTCCGATCTCAGCGGCAATGCTGAGAAGACCCTCAAGTGTGGCCATTCGGATTTGACGGATCGGAGAGTCTTCAAGGAGGCGGTGAATTTCCGCCTCAAGATGGCGAGAGCCTCGCGAAAAAGTTTGAGCCAGCTCATGGGCGATCGGAGTCCAGGTGGCCCGCCGTTTCACCTCGCGATTTAGGAGCACCAGGCCCAAGCTTTTCTCTAGCTTGGCTAAAATACGCGAGAGCTGGGGT
>JAGWZD010000175.1 GCA_018968995.1 Bdellovibrionales bacterium | reverse complement strand
AGTTGGCCCCTTCGGTGATGTGACTTGGGTGTATCAGGGTGAAAAAGTACAGCCTGCACAGGTGGCGCGCTTTTATTTTACAGAGTTCGTTCGAGCGACTCGCGACTTAAAAAAATCACGATCGGGCAGTCAACAATTGCTTCTCGAGCAGATTAAAACCTTGCTCCAAGAGCAAGGGTTGCATCTTTAGTAAGTCGGCCGCGACAGAGCTATTCAGGGTTAAGTCGCGTTTTCCTGGATCGCCTGAGCCATCCGATTTTTTTGGCCTCAGTAGTGAGGGAGACAATTTAAATCTTTGAGCTAACTGTCGACCTAATTCTAGTAGGGTACACGGCTCTCCTCCGCCATGATGAAGAATACCGCGAGCCCCCTCGGTAACGCAGGAGCGGGCGATAAATTCGACGAGACTTTCAACCGGTGCAAAGGAGTGAACCTCGCGGTCGTCGAGCTCCACGGGGTTACCTAAGCAGAGATCACTAAGAACACGGTCTGTGATCGATGGCTTTGATGCGGGACCAAGGCCGTACACCGGAGAAGAACGCAAAATGAGGTAGTTGAGCCCTCGGGTTCGTATTCCATTTTCTGCCGCCAGTTTAGCTTTGCCAAGATCATCCGCTGGGACAGGAGCATCTACTTCTCGATATCCTCCTTTGGCTCCGTCGAAGACCTGAGCGCTTGAAAGGTAGATGAATTTTGAGCCCAACAGGGATGCTGCGGCAAGAACTGATAATGCCCCCGAGCTGTTGATGGCTTCGATTTCCTGAGAGCTCTTTGAGCTACCTGATCCAGCGGCATAGACCACCACATCTGCTTGAGTCATTAAGACGGTATTCTTAATTTCGTCGGGCTTTAAGAGAGGCATCGCGAGGGAGGTGACTCCCCTTATTCTTTTAGGTTGGCGGAAGTCGGTCGTGAACACTTTTAATTCATCTCTCAATCGAATTGCGAGATGTGTTCCTACGAATCCGCTTCCGCCAACGATAAGTACAGATCTTGGTTTCATTATCCAAGAAGCTTCAGAGCCATCTGTGAGCTGCTATTGGCTTGCCCCAGAACAGAGACGCCCGCTTGCATCAAGATGTTCTGCTTAGTCAGCTCAGCGGTTTCTTCCGCCATGTCTGCATCTCGGATACGACTATTGGCAGCAGAAAGATTCTCATCGCTGATTGACAGGTTGTTGATGGTCGACTGCATTCGATTCTGAATTGCACCCAAATCAGCGCGAATAGAGTTCACGTGATTTAGAGCATCATCGATCGACGCCAACGTCATCTGTGCTCCACCCTTGGAGGCAACAGATTCTCCAGCGAGCTTCAGATTTTCAAGTGAAGCATCGGCACGCTCACCATTGTAGGTGATTCGATCTAGGAAGGGGTTGTTCTGGACGCCCACCTGGAACTCGAGGACGCCTGCTTTTCCGTTCAGCAGAGGGGTCCCGTTGAATGCAGTAGCGTTCGAGATTCGGTCGATTTCCTGTTTCAGCGATTGAAACTCTCGATCCGTAAACGCTCGCTCGTTATCTCCAATCGTATCTGACGCAGCCTGGATCGCTAGTTCACGCATACGAATCAAGATGTTTCCTACCTCATTCAGTCCGCCCTCGCTGACTTGAATCAGTGATATTCCATCTTGAGCGTTTCGCTTAGCTTGTCGGAGCCCCCGGATTTGAGCGCGCAGGTTTTCGGAAATAGCAAGACCAGCGGCATCGTCACCCGCGTGATTAATTCTTGAGCCACTGGCTAATCTCTCTAGCGTTTTGTCCAGGCCCATCCTGGTATTGTTCATTTGTCGAAGTGAATTTAATGCCGTCACATTCGTATTAATTCGAAGTCCCATATTTAGCCTCCATTCATGATCGTCTTCCTCCGTGATGACCCGCACCTATCCCTAGTTGCGGCAGCCTCCATGCTGTCTGGTTCAATCGAACAAGACCCATTCCTGTTCGAAACTTTTTCTACTCTCTTCCCTGGGCCTCCCACTGATTTTGGGGAGGCCCGGGGGGGCGCACTGTTATCCCGAACACCGCGCAGCCGTTATTTAAAGCTTCACTACTTCTCGATTCATCTGACTTAGCTGAGCAGTTTCAGTGCCGTCTGATTCATCGCATTCGCTTGACCTAGCACCGACACTCCTGCCTGCATGAGAATGTTATTCTTCGTCATTTCGGAGATCTCTTCAGCCATATCGGTGTCACGGATTCGGCTATTCGCAGCAGAGAGGTTCTCGTCGGTGATCGCGAGGTTATTGATCGTGGATTGGATACGATTTTGAATCGCTCCCAAATCCGCTCGAATCGAGTTTACTCGGTTCAAGGCATCATCAATTGAGGCCAGCCCCATTTGGGCACCAGGCTTCGAGGCCACAGATTCACCTGCCAGACTGAGCGATTCGATCGTGATGTCGGATCGTTCACCGTTGTACATCACACGGTCCAGCACTGGATTATTCTGTACACCCACTTGAACTTCGAAGATTCCAGCTTTCCCATTGAGTAGGGGAGTGCCGTTAAAATTCGTTGAGTTCGCAATTCGGTCGATCTCTTGTTTCAGTGACTGAAACTCTCTGTCTGCAAACTGTCTTTCGTTGTTTCCGATGGTGTCAGAAGCGGATTGAATTGCGAGCTCCCGCATTCGGATCAACATGTTTGCGACTTCGTTCAGTCCTCCCTCGCTCACCTGAATCAGTGAGATTCCGTCCTGAGCGTTGCGTTTGGCCTGACGAATGCCTCGGATTTGGGCTCTTAAGTTTTCAGAGATAGCCAATCCCGCTGCATCGTCACCTGCATGATTAATCCGGCTGCCACTTGCGAGTTTCTCTAACGATTTATCTAAGTTTGCTCGGGTCGCAACCATCGAGCGAATAGCATTGAGTGAACTAGTATTAGTATTGATTCGAAGTCCCATTTTAGCCTCCCGTGCTCATACTCGGCTCCTCCATGTTCCCACCGGCCTTCAAATGGCTAGCGACAGCATCCTGCTGATTTTTTGCGTCGATCGTGTTCCCGCACGATCGGGCATTGTGGGTTTGCGTGAGGTTTCACGGACCATCCGCGAACCCCTGCATTCCCTCAATCTTCTACAGCCCACCTGGTTTTGTTTTGGGGAGGACCTGCACGCTTCCGCCATCCAGGCATTCACGTGCAGGTCGAAATCCCGCATCCAGGAAACAAGCTCAGGCGATGGCCTTTGCTTTGGGCAAAAAACTTTCTTCGCTCAGCTCAAGCACCCTTATCCATTCACCCCCAGCAAGCTTAGAGTGCTCTTCATCGCGGAGTTCGCCTGCGACAGGACCGAGACACCAGCCTGCATGAGGATCTGGTTCTTGGTGAGGTCGCTGATTTCCTCCGCCAGATCCGTGTCGCGGATCCGGCTGTTGGCTGCCGAAAGGTTCTCTCGGCTCACCATAATGTTGTTGATGACCGACTGTAGTCGGTTCTGGACCGCACCAAACTCTGCGCGGACCTTGTTTACTTGTGAGAGCGCGCCGTCAATTGCAGCCAGGCTGTTTTGGGCGCTAGCTTTATCGGCCATGCTTGTCAGATTGATTCCGAGAGCCACCACATTGGAGTCGGTAGCTGAAGAGTCGAAGAGTTGTATCCGATCGATCAACGGATTATTCCTAGTGCCGATCTGAATCTCGAATACCGGTGCCGAACCATTGAGCAGCTTTACGCCGTTGTATTCGGTACTGTTGGCAATGCGATCAATTTCCTGCATGGCCTGTCGGTACTCCACGTCTAAAAATCTGCGTTCATTGGGTCCAACGGTATCGGATGAGGCTTGCACCCCAAGTTCCCGCATTCGAATGAGCAAGTTGGAGACTTCAGACAAGGCGCCTTCGGCCACTTGAACCATTGAAATACCGTCTTGAGCATTTCTTTCAGCCTGTGAGATTCCTCGAATCTGAGCACGGAGTGATTCAGAGATCGCTAATCCTGCGGCATCATCTCCTGCGCGGTTAATTCGAGATCCGGAGCTTAATTTTTCAAGATTCTTATCGAGGGAAGATCGATTCGCGCGCAAATTTCGCTGAGCAGTCAGCGCTGGCACGTTGGTGTTGATTCTCAGTCCCATACCTTCCTCCATGAAGGTCCGTTGTCCACTTTCGTGGCCGGCCATCCTTGGCCTCTTTACGTCCGCCGAAACTCCTGTTTCAGCTTCCACAGAACAGATCGGAGCCTTGGAAAAATCCTTGAGAAAAAAAATGAGGCAGTGCCCCCTTTTTTTTCAGGAAGCCTGCCTCGTTGAAATTTTTGAACTTTTTACTAAGAGTGGGACTCTTCGCTATTCAGAAGGTCTTATGCGGCCTCCACGTAGTCATCGGCGTGCCATAAGTCATAGAGGGTTTTGCCGCCCGAGGTGCGAAACCATTTTGACGCGTGATCCGGAGGGTCCATGCCTAAACATCTTTGAGCAAAGGCATGAATCGTCAGGGTTTCCCCTTTGACGACCACTTTGTATTCCCCATTCGGTTGCTTGCTCACGACGCAGGTCTTGCTTGGATCGCTGACAAAATACAGCGTTTCCCCATTTTTAATGTCATCCCGGTGGACTAAAGCCGTCAGGTCGAACTTATTCTTTTTGGACATGAACGCGATTCCTCCTCACAAATTGCCTATCGGCAAAAGCTGCCCGATTATGAACAATCGGCTCAAATTGTCTTGGGTGACGCAGGACCCGATCCCAGCCATAATCAGAGATGCAATGAATGACCCGCGTTCCGAAACAGCAGAGCTGTATTTAAAGCCGGTTGAGCCCTTTCACGTGGAGCCCCTGCTGAATACAAGCTTTCCGGTGCCCGAAGGTCGAAGCTTTTTTGACGATTTCCCTGCCTGGACCACTGAGCGAGCGCTGTGGATGGGACTTTACCGTGAAGGGGATGTTCTTCAGGCTGCAGCAGGGGCCTTGCCTGCACAGTGGTCTGTGGGGAGTGACAAATCTCCAGTCTCGATCGTTCGAATCGGGGGAGTGGTCACCCAAGAGTCGGCCCGAGGACAAGGGCTAGCATCACAACTAGTGGAAGAGTTGGTCCATCTTGCCATGGGAGCTGGCGCTCAGGGAGTCGTGCTTTGGGGGC
>JAGWZD010000453.1 GCA_018968995.1 Bdellovibrionales bacterium | reverse complement strand
GGCCGTGAGGATGGCCGCGCGCGATGTCGGGCTTCGCAAGGCGATGTGAATCCCCAGCACCATGCAAAAGGCGAACACCACCAGGAGTCCGCCCAACAGGCACAACAGGGCCATGGCGTTCATCGACTGGCCCAATTCGGGGTAGCGCGCCGGGGGCGTGGCCAGAAAGCCATACAGGGCGTACACGCCGCCCAACATCAGCGGCGGAGCGATGTAAAGAAGGGTGTTGCGCAGGATGCCCAACAGCTTGCCGAAGATGAATTCACCCGCCGTGAGGTCGGTCACCAGCAGCAGGTCGAGGGCGCCGAGGTCTTTTTCCGTGGTGATGGCCGTGACGGCCTGCGCGGCCACCAGGAGCAGGCTGAGCACCAGCACGGGAACCAGTCCGTAAGCCGCGGCAAAGGGGAATCGCTGCCCGGCGAGCACCGGAACCAGCGTGCCGTAAAGAATGAGTCCAAGGACGATGAGGTAACCGGCCTGGATCATGAACGGCCTGCGTCCATAGGCCCGGGTGCGGGTCTCGCGCCACAGGATCGGGTTTCCCTCCACGGGCCGCACCTTGCCGGGCGCGGCATGGGCCTTCATCCTGTCGAGTTCCTCGGCGGGCGCGTCGTCGGGGGCCTCACGCTGCATCACGGGTTCGCCGCTGGGGTTCCAGACGCGCAGCATCACCATGCCGGCGCCCAGGATGCCCGCGCCCAACCCCGCCATCCATGCCACATGGCCCAGCAGCCAGCCTCCGCGCTCGAGGATGAGCGTGGCGGGATCAAGGGCCACGGCCAGGGCTAGGAACGGATCGAGGATGGTGGAGATCGCCTCGCCCGTGGAACCGGGGATGAAGCCGGCAACGCGGGCCAGGAGGAGGTACAGCACGAGGCCGAGCGCGGTGAGGGCCAACGCCGGGAAGGTGCGCTCGCGCCACAGGGCCATCAGCCCGCCCAAGGCGCCGCTGGCCAGCATCGCGGTCCAGGTGAGCGCCGTCACGGCGAACACCTGCCAGGCTCCCACTCCTCCCGTGAGAACCAAAAGGGCCATGAGCGGCAGGCTGGCCAGGGGCAGGCTCAGCAACGGCAGCATGCTGCCGATGATCTTGCCAAGCACGATCTCCCGGTCGGCCAGGTCGGTGATCAGCAGCAGGATGAAGGTGCGCCTGTCCTTCTCCAGGGCCACGGCGCTGGCGGCGGCCAGGGCGGCGTAAAACACCAGCAGCACCACCTGCACCACCGAGAACACCTGGAAGATGAGCGGGCCCAGCCTCGAGAGGTCGAGGTACTGCCCCGGCCGGCTCCATTCCGCCGTGCCCAGCCAGGTGGTGAGGGCGATCACCCAGAAAAGGCCGATCCACGCCGAGCGCTGGGCCTGGAGGCGCCCGTTGCGCGGCAGGATGAGCCATTCGCGGGTGAAGATCGGGCCCAGCACGGTTGGTGTCGCTCCGCCTTGGCGATTCCTCAGGCGCCCTTGGGCCGGCGCCTCTTGTAATCGTTGATGAGGCCGTTGGTGGAACTGTCGTGGCTCGCCACCGGCGCCGGCCCGTCGAGTTCGGGCAGGATCGCCTTGGCCAGTTGCTTGCCGAGTTCCACGCCCCATTGGTCGTAGGAGTTGATGTTCCAGATCACCCCCTGCGTGAAGATCTTGTGCTCGTACATGGCCACCAGCATGCCAAGCGAGCGGGGCGTGATTTTCTGGACGAGGATGGAGTTGGTGGGCTTGTTCCCCGCGAAGGTTTTCTGGGGCGCCAGCCTGTCGAGTTCCGCGGCGGACATTTTCGATCCGGCCAGTTCGTGACGAACCTCCGCGGGCGTCTTGCCCTTGAGGAGCGCCTCGGTCTGCGCGAAATAGTTGGAAAGCAGGATCCGGTGGTGCTGGCCCAGGGCGTTGTGCGTCTCGACGGGAGCGATGAAGTCGCAGGGGATCAGCTTGGTGCCCTGGTGGATGAGCTGGTAGAAGGCGTGCTGGCCGTTGGTGCCGGGCTCGCCCCAGAGCACCGGCCCGGTCGACCACAGGCAAGGCTCGCCGTCGCGGGTGACGCTCTTGCCGTTGCTTTCCATGTCGCCCTGCTGGAAGTAGGCGGCGAAGCGGTGCATGTACTGGTCGTAGGGAAGGATGGCGTGGGTTTGGGCGCCGAGGAAGTTGTTGTACCAGACACCCAGGATTCCCAGGGTGGCCGGAAGGTTGGACTCGAGCGGCGTCTCGAGGAAGTGGCGGTCCATCGCGTGGCCGCCCTCGAGGAGTTCCTCGAAGCGGTCGAATCCGATGTAAAGGGCGATCGACAGGCCGATGGCGCTCCAGAACGAGTATCGGCCTCCGACCCAGTCCCAGAAGCCGAACATGTTCGCCGTGTCGATGCCGAACTTGGCGACCTCCGCGGAGTTGGTGGAAAGCGCGGCGAAATGCCTGGCCACATGGGCCTTGTCCTTCGCGGCGGCCAGGAACCATTCCCGCGCGCTCCCGGCGTTGGTCATCGTCTCTTGCGTGGTGAAGGTCTTGGAGGCGACGAGGAACAGCACGGTCTCGGGATTCACCTCCTTGAGGGTCTCCGCGAGGTGGGTGCCGTCGATGTTGGAGACGAAGTGGACGCGCAGGCGGGAGTGGCCGTAGGGCTTGAGCGCCTCGGTCACCATGACGGGGCCGAGGTCGGACCCGCCGATGCCGATGTTCACGACATCGGTGATCTCCTTGCCGGTGAAGCCCTTCCAGGCGCCCGATCGCACCTGGTCGCAGAAGCGGCGCATGTGGGCGAGCACGGCGTTCACCTCGGGCATGACATCGGCGCCATCGACGACGATGGGCGTGTTGGCCCGGTTGCGCAGCGCCACATGCAGCACGGCGCGGTTCTCGGTGGTGTTGATCTTTTCCCCGGCGAACATGCGGCGGGCCATTTCGGGCACCCCGGCCTGCCTGGCGAGGTCACGGAGCAGGCCGATCGTTTTTTCGGTGACGATGTTCTTGGAGAAGTCCAGGAGGATCTCGTCGAACCTGAGGTGGAACTTGTCGAAGCGCGCGGCATCGGCGGCAAACAGGTCGCGCATGTGAACGGAGCCGAGTTCGGCGCGGTGCGCCTCGAGGGCCTTCCAGGCGGCAAGGTGGGTCGGGACGGGCATGTCGGATCTCCAGGTGGTCGGTTCATCTTCATCTTGTTCTAGTGATACCGCCCCTTGGCAGCAGCCGGCATTTCCCAAACGAAAGGGCCGGGGACACGCCCCGGCCCGGCAGGCAAACGGATCGGCAGGCCAGGCTAGGCCCCGGAGGCCCTTCCCTCGGGTTTGGCGCTGTCCTCGGCAAAGCGGATGCTGCCGCAGGGCACGGCGGTGGCGGCGCCGGGCGCGCCCGACTGGCCGCACTGTTCCAGCTTCAGGTCCGCCACCTCGATTCCGCCCCGGTGGTAGGTTCGCATGCGCGCCTGGAACACCGTTCCCTTGGTGAGGATGTGGCGGAAGCCGTCACCCTTCACCGCGAACGGACGGCGCACCTCCAACCGGTAGGCGCGGTCGATATTGCTGGCCATGAAACACCTTCCTTTCCGTTTGGGACCAGGCCCATGACTCGCCCCACGGGGGGCGGACACTTTCCTTGGCTGCGCGGGATTCATCCTTTCCGGTGTTTTCCCGACAACCAGGGAGAGTTTGGAGACGGCCGCCGATCCGGGTTCCGTCGTGGAGATCACCGCGGTGACCCTCCACGGGCCGGATTCGTCGAGCCGCAAAGGCTTGAGTTCGCCGGTTTCGCCCGCGGGGGCGGAACCGGCGGGGCATTCGATGGCGTCGCGGGCGGAGATCCACACCACCCCGATCGATTCCACGCGAAAACCGTCTGAAAGACGCATTGATTCAATTGTAAGCCCGAGACCCCGGGCCGATGGTGAAAGATTGGCAAGCCGCAGAAATATCTCGGGGCCATCCTTGGCCTTGCGGACGACCCAACAGGGGGAAAGATCCGGCACGGAGGAGGCAACGACTCGGGGGAAAGGCCACGCCAAGGCCAGAAGAAAGACCATCAGGTGGGCGCGTCGTTGCAAGGTCGGGCACCTCCGATCCTGCGGACAACATAGAGCCAGGGCGGCGATCGTCGACCCTTTTCCGGCTGATGAACCTCCAAGACCCAATTTTCGGGGTCCAACAGCCGCAGTTCGCGCTCCACCCCTTCCTTTTCGTCGGCACCGCCGGGGTGTCCCGTGTAGGCAATCACGGTGAGCACGCCGCCAGGCCGGAGGAGGCCCGGCGCGACCATCAAGGCCCGCCGGGTTTCCCGCCATGAGGTTGTGATGCCATGGTCACCCCCGGGAAGATAGCCCAAGTTGAAAGTGATCGCGCCCACGCGGCCCTTCCAATCGGCCGGAACCAGCTGGTCAAGGTCGCCATGGCTGGCGCGGATGGCCACCACTCGACCGGCAAGATTTTCCGCGGCCAGCGCGCCCGCGGTGGCCTTCACGGCGATTTCCTGGAGATCGATCGCCAAAACCTTCCCGAGGGGCCCCACGGCGCGGGCCAGGATCACCGTGTCGCGGCCCATGCCGCAGGTGGCGTCGATGGCGAGATCGCCCGGGTGGAGCGCCGCTTCCAGCAGGGCGCGGGCCTGCCCGGTCAGCGGCGGCGAGGGCTGGGTCATGGCCTTTCCCCCGCCATGCGCCGGCGGACATCGATTTCCCTGGGAATCTCCGCGCCAAGGAGCAGGTGATCCGCCAGCATCCCGGCCATGGCGGGCGCCAATAGCGAGCCTTTCGAGCCCAGCCCGTTGAACATGGCCAGCCCTGATAGCTCCGGGTGGCTGCCGATCACCGGCAGGAAGCCGTGGATGTTCGGCCGCACGCCCGCCCTCTGCCCCGTCACCCGGAAAGGCAGGCGCAGGAACCGCTGCAGCCGGCCGATAATTTCCTCCCTGCCCCGGGGCGTGGGGATCGAGGATGTGTCGTGCCATGTGTAGGTGGAACCGGCGCGGAAAAGGCCATTTCCCTCGGGAACCAGCCAAACGCCGCGGTGAAGGGTGCCGGCAGAAGCGAGGCCGTCCGCCTGGATGTCGAGTATTTCGCCCTTGGAAGGATTGAAAATCAGGCCGCCGAACCAGGGGTTTCCCGCCGCTTCG
>JAGWZD010000174.1 GCA_018968995.1 Bdellovibrionales bacterium | reverse complement strand
AGCCGCGCTCAGGAAGCACCTCCGCGCTTTGTGGGTATCAATCTAGGCAGTTCCTCTGTCAGTGATGATGTGGGTTCTGGACCTGCCTTTGGCCTTGAGGGAGGGGCCTTGATTCTACCCCATCTGGGACTGAGGGGCTTCCTTCGAGCCGGCAGTCATAGCGACGATATCACCAGTTTCTTCTTTGGTTTCGATATCTTATACCGATTCAGCGAGTCCCTGACAGGCTTCTCTACTGGAGCTTCTTTAGGTTCGGGAAAGTTCTCCTCCGGAGGTGCGAGCGGAAACAGTGCCCTAGCGTACGGAGCCAAAGCCCTCTACGACTATCAGATTCCGACTACCCACGTGACTCTTGGCGGAGACCTGTCCATGACCTGGTGTAAGCCGGGGAACACGACGTTATCCAACGTGTCCCCCGTCCTTACTGCAAAATGGTGGTTCTGAGCCTCAGGAATTAATGCCGAACCCCACCCGATGTGCGTCCTGATGCCGGCGTTTCGTCATGGGCCTCGGATTTCGTGGCTGCAACCACGGGGCTGAGGGCCGACTTCACCAAAAACTCTTCAGGCTTATCCAAGTGAAGAGCTAAACGTAGCACCTGATCCGCGTGATCCACCGGGATCACCTTCATGCCTTTAATGATGTCCGCAGGGACCTTTTTCATGTCCGGCACGTTGGCCTTTGGGATCAACACCGTATTAATGTTCCCAATCTTCGCGGCCAAAAGCTTTTCCTTCAGCCCACCGATCGGAAGCACTCTTCCGCGAAGCGTGATTTCTCCTGTCATCGCGACATCACGCTTCACAGGGATCTTGGTGAGGGCGCTGGTAATGGCTGTAGCCATCGTGATTCCCGCGGAGGGACCATCCTTGGGCACAGCGCCTTCCGGTACATGCAGATGGATATCCACGTTCTGGTAAAATTCCTTGTCGATTCCGAGCTCCACAGCTCGAGACCGCACGTAGGTCATGGCCGTAGCTGCCGACTCCTGCATGACTTCTCCCAACTTACCGGTGACCTTCACGGCCCCTTTTCCAGGAACGACGGTTACTTCGATCTGCAGCATATCACCGCCAGAATCGGTATAAGCCAAGCCGTTACAGAGACCCACCTCATTTTGATCTTCGATCATTTGAACGGTGTATTTTGGAGGCCCGAGCATTTCCTCCAGATCAGCCACTGACACAGTAATGGGATCGGCTGAGACCACCACGGACTTTTTCGTCTTTTTGGCGTCTTTTCCTTCCAATGCTGCTGTAGCAGCGTCGGCCGCCCTAGAGCGCTCGACAATTTTCTTGGCAACCTTTCGGCAAACCGTCGCCACCACTCGCTCGAGATTACGAACCCCAGCTTCCCGGGTGTAGTTTCGAATGAGGGCGTAAACAGTATCATCAGGAAGGACGATGTCGCCTTCCTTTAGACCGTGGGCTTCAGCCTGCTTGTTTAGAAGGTAACGGCGGACGATGTTAAACTTCTCCACTTCCGTGTACCCGGTGATGTTAATCACTTCCATTCGGTCCAGAAGCGGACGTGGAATGTTGTGCAAAGAGTTCGCCGTAAGGACAAACATCACCTTGGAGAGGTCGTAATCCACTTCAAGATAGTGGTCGCCGAAGTTGTGATTTTGCTCAGGATCCAAAACTTCAAGCAATGCCGACGAAGGATCTCCTCGGAAATCCATACTCATCTTGTCCACTTCATCGAGCAAGAATACAGGATTCGAGGAACCTGCCTTTTTCAGCGACTGAATGATCTTTCCTGGCAAAGCCCCCACATAAGTACGGCGATGACCCCGGATTTCAGCCTCGTCACGAACTCCACCTAAAGAGCAGCGGACAAATTTCTTGTTCAACGCCTTAGCAATAGATTTGGCCAAGGAGGTCTTCCCCACTCCGGGAGGTCCCGCAAAACAGACGATCTGCCCTTTCGAATTGTCGGTGAGCACTCTCACGGCCAAGTACTCGAGGATTCGCTCCTTCACTTCTTCCAATCCGTAGTGATCCTCTTCCAACACTGTTTCGGCAATCGAAAGATCATGGCGATCCTGGGTGTTTTCCCCCCAAGGCAACGTGATCAACCAATCGATGTAATTGCGAACCACTGTGGCCTCCGCAGACATCGGGGACATCATCTTGAGCTTTTTGAGCTCTTTGGTCGCGCGCTCCTTAGCCTCTTTGCTCATGGGCTTGGCGCGAATTTGTTTTTCCAGTGCCTGAATCTCTGCCTTGAACTCATCCTTCTCGCCGAGCTCTTTCTGAATCGCCTGCATCTGCTCGTTGAGGTAGTACTCCTTCTGAGATCGCTCCATCTGCTTTTTTACGCGCGAGCGAATCCGGCGTTCCACCTGCAGAATTTCAATCTCGCCTTGCATCATCTGAAGCAACTTTTCGAGGCGCTTCATCGGATCGGCGATTTCAAGAATCTCCTGCTTGTCCTCGAGCTTCATGTTCAAATGTGCCACTACGAGGTCAGCCAATCTGGAAGGCTCATCAATCGTGTTCACGCTCATGAGCATCTCAGGCGGAATACGTTTATTGAGCTTCACATAATTCTCAAAAGTAGCTTTTAGCGAACGAACCAACGCTTCGGCCTCAACAGAGCTACTCATCTCTTCAGGTAGCTCTTCCACCTCGGCTTCGATCATCCGCTCGTTTTCAATGAAATTGACCAGCTTGGCGCGCTTTCGTCCTTCAATCAGCACCTTCACGGTGTTGTCGGGGAGACGAAGAATTTGAAGGATCGTTCCAAGAGTACCCACTTGGAAAACATCTTTTTCGCCCGGGTTGACTGTTGTCGCTTCACGTTGAGCAACTAAGAAAAGATCGATTTTTTTGTTCACGCACTCTTCAAGAGCGTTAATCGATTTTTCTCGTCCCACAAAAAGGGGGACAACCATATGGGGGAAGATAATCACGTCTCGAAGGGGAAGAAGTGGAACTGTGACCGCTTTTCGATTCGAGGGAGTTGAGGGGTTTTTCCGATCCTTGGAAGTGGTGGCCATTATTGTTCAAGCCTCCTTACTTTTTACTACAACACAACCCTTGAGGGACGAGCCATCGGAAAAGTGAAGGTTCGACTAAAAATAACAAAAACGGGCTGCAGTTTGTGCAGCCCGTTCGTCATTTTAGCCTTAAGTATCGAAAATCTTACCTTGCTTTTTAGGCGCTTTCCGCCTTCTCAGGAGACCTGCCCGCATCTGTTTGATGCTGGCTTCCATCAGCAAGAACCATCTTTGGACGCTCTCCGTTAGTAATGCTGCCCACGGTAACGATGCATTTCTTCACCTCACTTAGGGCTGGAAGCTCATACATAACTTCAAGCATTGACTGTTCGAGAATCGCTCTCAGTCCACGAGCACCCGTATTCCGTTTGATCGCCTCTCTTGCGATGGCATCAAGCGCATCGGGTTCAAACTCAAGCTGAACCCCGTCGTACTCAAAAAGCTTCGTGTACTGCTTGGTCAACGCATTTTTTGGGCGGGTCAAAATGTCGACCAGAGCTTTCTCATCCAGCTCCTCGAGCGTTGCGATAATCGGCAAGCGACCAATGAACTCGGGGATCAATCCAAATCTGACCAGATCCTCGGGTTCAACATGAGCTAGCATCTTAGATCCAACCTCTTCGGCCTTAGAAGTGATGTTCGCGGCAAGCCCCATACTGCGTTTACCACGCCTCATCGCAACAATCTTATCCAGGCCCACAAAGGCTCCCCCGCAGATGAACAAAATATTCGAGGTATCCACCTGAACAAATTCCTGCTGGGGGTGCTTTCGCCCTCCTTTTGGAGGAACGTTAGCAATGGTGCCTTCAATAATTTTCAGCAGTGCTTGCTGGACACCTTCGCCGCTCACGTCACGGGTGATCGACGGATTTTCGCTTTTGCGCGAGATCTTATCCACTTCGTCGATGTAAACGATACCGCGCTGAGCACGCTCGACGTTGTTATCGCAGTTCTGGAGCAGGTTCAGAATAATGTTTTCGACATCTTCACCCACATACCCCGCTTCAGTGAGTGTGGTGGCATCAGCCATGGCGAAAGGAACGTTCAACAATCTCGCCAATGTCTGTGCGAGAAGTGTTTTTCCTGAACCTGTTGGCCCAATAAGCATGATGTTGCTCTTTTGAAGCTCAACAGCGCCTTCACGGCTCTTTTTGTTTTCGCCCTGATGCTGAATACGCTTGTAATGGTTGTAAACTGCGACCGAGAGAACGCGCTTTGCACGATCCTGACCAATGACATAATCGTCCAAAATCGTTTTAATTTCACTCGGCTTGGGAATCTTTTCTGAGGACCGAGTTGTACCCTCTTTTTGTCCCTCTTCTGCAATGATGTCATTACAGAGCTCAATGCACTCATCACAGATGTACACGGTCGGCCCCGCGATGAGCTTTTTCACTTCACGCTGATTTTTTCCGCAGAAAGAGCAACAAAGGTTACCGAAACCATCACCGTATTTTTTGGTATCCATCGCCTAGCTCCCCCTCTTCATAATGACTTGGTCAATGAGGCCATATTCACTAGCCTCCTTGGCGCTGAGATAGTTATCTCGATCTGTATCCTTGATAATCCGCTCCATCGACTGTCCCGTATGATGAACAAGGATTTGATTTAAGCGTTCCTTCAGATACAGAATTTCGCGAGCCTGGATTTCAATGTCTGAAGCCTGACCCCGAGCTCCGCCGAGAGGTTGGTGAATCATAATTCGACTATGCGGAAGACTATGGCGCTTTCCTTTTGCTCCAGCGGTAAGCAGTAACGCCCCCATACTTGCGGCGAGACCAACGCAGTAGGTGGCCACATCACACTTAATGAATTGCATGATGTCGTAAATTCCAAGACCTGCGGTCACGGAACCGCCGGGAGAATTGATATAAAGATGAATATCTTTATCGGGATCAGAAGACTCGAGAAACATCATCTGCGCCATCAGAAGATTTGCGACGGTGTCGTTGACTTCAGTTCCTAGAAACACGATGCGATCCAGGAGAAGACGCGAGTAGATGTCGTACTGCCTCTCTCCTCTGGCGGTTTGTTCAATAACAATAGGATTGGGGATGTACCCTTCTGCTAAAGGGCCATCGAGCGAAAACCCTACGGCTTCGGGTTGGACTAAGCTGGAAGGAATCTTCTTAG
>JAGWZD010000173.1 GCA_018968995.1 Bdellovibrionales bacterium | reverse complement strand
ATCGGGGCGTAAACTGGAAAACCATCCGCTGCGAAACCTAGAAGAATCATTCCGTTTTGCGAACCACGAGCCTGACGATCGTCGAGGATCCGATTAAGAAGCCCTACGGGAAGTCCGTGGTAATGATACTCACCCCCTGACTGGCAATGAGCATTGTTCTGGTCCAGGCCCAGATACTGTCTTGCCGTGGTGGAGGCGACTTCAAAGAGCCAACCCGTGCGAGCATCGCCTCTCCAAAATGGGCCCGAAGGATCCAAGACCACGCCATTTAAGCAGACTCCGAAAAGCCAACCCTCTAGTGCAATGGGTTTACTCGCCGCCTGAGGCTTAGCGGAAATCCGGAAGGTGTTGTTCTGAGCTAGAATCGACTCCGGACAATTGGCGTTCGGAAAAATGCCCGTTGCGTGGTTCGGAATTCCCATGGCCTTCATCGTGTAGAAGCCATTTCCAGTGTCTCGAAGAAAGCTAGCCGCACTGGTTGCTGAAACTCGGTCAATGGCATCGCGACCGGAAACACCGGTGATGGGAAATCCGGTAGCGGCTTGTGCCACTCGGCCTAAGAAAGACATCCCCCCGACTGTGGCCATTCCTGCGCCTAATTGCTTAAAGAACTGACGACGTGACTCGTGAATCGTGCGGCTCATGACCTGAACTCCTCATTTAAGTTTTTTCTCTGCCTCACGTGCCGCTGAATAAAGATTCCGATAAAAACCTTGAGAAAAGATGAACTCTGCCTTCGTCTCATTCTCGAAGGGCATGTCGATCCCGACACACTTACCCCGCAAGAGAATTGCCGATCTCTCGCATGGTGTTGATGTGGGATTGCGCTTCAGCTTTGCTCTCAGAAGCCCTCTTCTCATCTTGAGTGCCTTGGGCCTCCCGAATCGCGCGCTCCGCCTTTCGACAGCTCTGATGCGTTTCAGCTAAATGATGGGCTTTGAGATCCACCTGCGTGAGCTCCTCCATGCTTCCTTCACGCAAAACCGACTGAACGCGGGTTTTAATTTGCATCAGCACGTTTTTGAGCGCCTGGTCGCATGGACTATCTCCGAGCTCTGGGGCATTCCTGCGAAGCTGCTGCATTCGCTCCACGGTTTGGGGCGTCTGCGCTGCCGCGGCAAGACCACCAATCGTCAGCACCCCGAGAATCGCCACCATTTTTAAGCTCGTTTTATTCATGGGCTCTGCCCTCCTGATGAACCCAGAATCCCAGCAAAACCTTGAGAAACGATGAAGGTCTTGACTTACGGTAAACCTACGGTCATAGTAGATCCATGACCGTGCTTAAACTTACCCCCAAACAAAAGCTCTTCCTTGAATTTCTGAGACAGTTTGAGGCCCAGCACGGCTATGCCCCTTCTCAGCAAGAAATTGCGAAACATTTTGGCTTTAAATCTTTGGGGACAGTGCAGGATTACCTGAATCGTCTGGAAGAGCAGGGCGCGCTCCAAAAAACCTGGAACGCTCGTCGCAGCACTTCAGTGACGGCCAAGGCTACCGCTAAGCTGAACTCCACCACCACTCCATCCAGCGTGGCGGCAGGAAAATCCAGCACTTCCCCACTCCCTTTTCCCACAGCCCTCACGCTCCCTATTGAAGGTAAAGTGGCGGCAGGCCGACCCATTGAAGCCACCTCCCAAAACCGCTCTATTGACGTCCCTGCCACATTAATTCCGGCGCGCTTCCAACAAAAGTGCACTGCGCTTCAAGTGGTCGGCGACTCGATGATCGACGACGGAATTCAAGAAGACGATTACGTGATCATTCGTAGACAAGAACACGCTGAAAACGGTCAGACCGTAGTGGCACTCCTGGGTGGAACAGAGGCGACGATCAAACGCTATTTCAAGAAACCTGGACGGATTGAGCTTCACTCAGCCAATTCGAAATACAAACCTATTGTCATTGAAGAATCGAGTGAGCGCGCCGAAGGGTTTCGTATTGCTGGAGTGCTCATGGCACTCTTTCGAAAGTTTTAGCTCAACACAGGAGGTTCGATGTTTTCTGTCGCTCCCATTCTGTCGCCTGAATCTCCAGGTTTCATGGCGAAACTTGAAAAGCTCCGCTCCATTACTGGAGTGCTGAAAAATCTTCCTCCGATGCGTGAGTCGCTCTTCTGGGAACAGGCCTCTACTTCTGTTCCCCGAGGAGCGCTCACCGAAATCAGTGGTCCCCTCGGCAGCGGAAAGACAGAAGCCGTTTTGAGATTTCTAGCCGAGCATCAATCGACGCTAGGGCGCATCGCGTGGATTGAAGACCGGTTTACCGGATACCCCAGCGGATTTCTTCAACATGGAGTCGATCTCTCGCGCATCCTTTTCATTGAGGGCGGGGCAGAATCGCTTTGGGCTACTCACCAGGTGCTTCGAAGCCAGATTTTTGGAGCTGTCATCTTATTCGTACGCGAGAGCACCTTAAGCGCAAACGAGCCCCGCGTGGAGCTCAGGCGACTTCAGCTCAGCGCAGAGCAATCCAATACCTGCGTTTTTCTGCTCACTCATCAAGCACGCCCCCAAGGGGCAAGCTGGCCACTGGCGCTTCAACTTCAGGCCAACCCAGAGACCAGACGTCTAGAGATCCTCAAACAAAAGAAGGCCCACCCCGTGCCGTCTCTTCAGGCGGTTTAAGTGGGGAAAAATGTCACGCGTCGGCTGCCTTGTTTTTTCCGATTCGCTCACACCCTCCAGCGGAGAAATGCCTGCTGAGCTCGGCGAGCTTTTCCTACGATTAAGCCCCGTCATTGCGCTTCGAAGAGCCCGACCTTGGGCTATTTTTTTAGACTTTCGGGGATTCGACACCAATGACTCTGGATTTCAAAAAACCATCGCTTTGAAATCTCAGACGCTCTTAAGGCGATGGGGCACTGCCGACTCGATCGCTCGCTCGTCTGGGTCGTTTCGAATCGGGTTTGCTGAAAATGCAGCTTTTGCTCTTCTTGCCGCCTGCTATTCGCAAAAACTCCAAGCTCCACTATCACCAGAGATCTTAGAAATTCTCCTGGATCCATTCGCCACTGAGCCTAAAAACAAAAAGCCCTCAGCAGGTCAGACCAAAAGCTGGATTCAGCTTCTTCAAAATCTAGGAATACACCGTCTTCAGGATTTCATGCAGCTGCCGGTGTCTTCACTGGCGTCTCGCTTTGGAAAAAAAGGGCTCGAATTTTCGCGAAGGCTTCAAGGGGCTCACCTCTCGGCTGATTTCGAGGCATGGCCCCTTTTTATCCCCACTGAACGGCTCCTGGAACTCCGAGAGTTCGCACCAGATCAGCCCCTTCCTGCTGCCCTAGAGCCCCTGCTTTTTATTCTCAAAGAGCTCCTCGATCGACTCTGCGCACGACTCAGGTCTAGACTTCTTCGAGCAAGCCAAATTCAGCTCACTCTTCAAGAAGAGGGAAATCGCGCCACTCATCAGCTCCAGATTTCATTCTGCACCCCACAGGGTTCGGCATCCGGAATGCTCCCCTCGTTTCGAGAAAGGCTCTCGACGTGGCTGCAAAAAAACGAAACCACAGAGAGCCAAACACAAACTCAACTTTATGGGCGTGATCTTCTTTCGGTGAAAATAGAAGTCACGGAGACCGCTCCAGGACATCGCTCTCAACGCGATTTTTTTCATCAGCATGAAGAGCAGGCCGAAAACTGGGACTCTCTTCTTTCTCGCTTGAGCGAGAAGATCGGAAGAAAATCCACCTTTCAAGCCAAACCCGTGAAGCGGCACCTTCCCGAAAAATCCTGGACCACAGATCCACCTCAATTCAGCCCCATCGAAACCGATCCTCAGCTTGAAATTTTTCCTGCTCGACCGACCCGGCTCCTCTCTCAGAGCATTCCCCTGGAGCATCTTGAGGGGTGGCTTCGGTGGCCAGACACCCAAGAACATTTAGGCCGAAAAAAGCGCGTCTTGAGGTGGATCGGCCCTGAGCGAATTTGTGAGGGCTGGTGGGAGCAACCTTCACCCGAGCAAGAACCTCAGCGAGATTACTTTCGAGTGATTTGTTCAGGAGGAGTTCAGATCTGGGGATACTTTGAAACCCACTCCACGCAGCAAAATGCCGTTTTTTTTCTCCAGGGGTATTTTGATTGAGCCTCACTCCACCCCCATACGCCGAGCTGACCTGTCGAACCCACTACTCTTTTCTACGCGGGGCCTCTCATCCTCATGAGCTCATCCAGCAAGCAGCCGCGCTCGGCCTCAGCGCCATTGCCATTACCGATCGAAATGGAGTGTACGGAATTCCTAAGGCCTATCGCGCTTGGAAGGAGCTTCCAGAAGATCAGCGCTCAGCCCTCAAACTAATCATCGGCTCAGAAATTACCCTGAAACCCTCTTTAGAAATTCCAGATCCTGGCCTGGGATCCGATTCGCTCATTTTACTTGCACGAACTCGCAGGGCCTACGGCATCTTATGTCGACTTATTACCGAGGCTCACGCAGGAAAAGAAAAAGGAATGGCCTTCCTCTCTCCAGAAATTCTACAAAGATTTCTTCATGATCCTGATTTTAACTTAAACCTTCGCGAGATCGCCTGGATTTCTCCTCCCCCTCTAGAACTAAAAAATCCAGCATCAAAAGACTGGCTTCGGCGCACTGAAGGCTTACTGGAACAGAATCTATCGGTTTACATTCCGGTCTTCCAGTTCCGAGACGGAACCGACGCCCATCGACTCCGCATCGCCGAGACCCTTGCCAAGCGTTTTGGTGAGCGCAGACTTGTGGCTGCTAATGATGTTCACACTCATCATGAATCACGGCGGCCGCTACAGGAAGTCCTCACCTCGATTCGCGAAAGCACTCCACTGAAAGAAGTCGGATTCAAACTTTTCTCCAACGGCGAACGCAGGCTGAAGTCTTCTAAAGAAATGCTGGAATTTTTTTCTCACTGGCCGGGGCTCTTAACACAGGCCCACGAGCTGAGCCGTGCCTTTCAATTTGACTTAAGCGAGCTTCGCTACCGCTATCCCAGTGAATGGATTCCTGCCGGATATACTGCTCAAAGTTACCTCACGGAACTCACTTGGAAAGGAGCCGGTGATCGTTACGGCGGGGAGCTTCGAATTCCTGAAGCGACTCGCAAGCAGCTTACCCATGAGCTTGCTTTGATCCATCAGCTGGGGTTTGCCGATTACTTCCTCACC
>JAGWZD010000172.1 GCA_018968995.1 Bdellovibrionales bacterium | reverse complement strand
GTGGATGGTTGGAATCTGATTGTTGGTGGACTCGTAAAAAGCTTCGGATAACTTCGGGGGTCGTTCATGAATGAAGATATGGTGATGACGATCGGGGCTGAAGCGATTAAGGTGATGATTTATATCGCTGGACCGCTGCTGCTTGCTGCGATGGCGATCGGTATTGTTGTCAGCGTTTTGCAAGCGATTACCCAGATTAACGAGGCGACACTTACTTTTATTCCCAAGATTATCGCTATCGTTGTGGTCCTTTTAGTGATGGCCCCTTGGATGCTGGAGATCATGAAGCAGTATTCAGCAGATATCTTCGGCAATATTCACGAGTGGGTGAGGTAGGCGGTTGAGTCCGTTTAACTTTGATCAAAATGAGCTGCTCACCTTTTTCGCTGTGCTTGTGCGATTTAGCGTCTTGTGTGCTGTTCTACCTTTTTTAGGTGATCGCATTGTGCCAATGACCGTGAAGGTTTTATTCTCTCTGGTCACGACGATCGCGCTTTTTCCACCACTAGTGAGAACGGGTCTGGTTGTTCCGGCTCAGGCTGCAGTTTGGGGCGAATCGGTAATCGGAATCGTACGAGTGGTGGGACTCGAGGCTCTTTTTGGCGTGCTCATGGGGTTTACCGCGCGCCTAGTTTTTGATGCCATCACGTTTGGATCGAATTTAGTGGGTACTTTCATGGGTCTCTCAGCGGCGACGATGTTTGATCCTCATCACGAAACTCAGAGTCAGGTCATCGCCGAGTTTTACTTAGCATTAGCCATGCTGATTTTTCTCGCACTGGATGGACATCACCTCATGCTGCGAGCTGCACTAGATAGCTATCGGTGGGTGTCGATGGGTCAGGTAGATCTTTCGGGCCCATTTGCGGCTCGAATTTTAGAGCTAACTGCAACAGTGATTCGCTATGGTCTTCAATTAGCTGCCCCGGTCGGTATCGCTGTGTTTGCACTGAACGTGGCCTTTGGCGTGGTTGCTCGAGCAATGCCCCAAGTGAATATTCTGGTCTTGTCTTTTGCTGTGACAATGATTGTGGGTTTTCTGGTGATGCTGATCACGATTAGCGACTTCAATGGCGCTATGGCTGAGGTTCTGTCCAAGATCGGCGACTGGATGGTTTCAATAGCACGGGCGGTGGGTAATGGCTGAGAATGAAGACAGGTCAACAGAGGACCTGAGCGAAGAGATATCTCAGTATCGACTTGAGGAGGCCAAAAATAAGGGACAAGTGGCTCAGAGTCGCGAGCTCACGGGCCTTGTGGCGTTTATCGGCGCTGCTGCTGTGATTTACCTCATGGGCCCAACCATGGTGACGAGCATCATGGAGTTCATGCGCGAGGTTTTCCGGACGGATTTAACTTCGCGGATGGACCTGACTGGGACGCATGTTTTATCCGGAACCTTGATGAAGGCGCTCAAGGTACTAGCGGTAATCGGTCTTCCTGTAGCTCTAGCGGGGTTTGTCATTTCGGCCATCACAAGTTTTTCTCAGATTGGGCCCATATTCACTTTTGAGCCGCTTAGTCCTGATTTAAAGAAAATTGATCCTATCCAGGGATTTCAGCGTCTTTTTAGTCTCAAACAAGCGGTCGAGGCCCTCAGGCTTTCAGTAAAGGTCGGCGTCGTCATCGCGATTTCTTATTTTCTGGTAAAAGGACAGGTTCTTAGCTCGAGCGGGCATCTGACCATGGAGCCTGGACAAGAGCTGCTGATCTACGGCGCCACGGCTTGGAGAATATTGATCAGTTTGGCAGGGGCTCTCATCCTTTTTGCAGGGATTGATTTCTTTTTGCAGAAGCGCGAGTTCCATAAAGGACTACGTCTGACCAAACAAGAGGCCAAACAGGAAGCTAAGGAGCGTGACGGGGATCCGATGATCAAAGCCCGTATCCGAAGCATTCAACGCGAAATGGCTCGTCGACGGATGATGCAGGCTGTGAAAAAGGCCGACGTCATTGTAACGAACCCGACTCACTTTGCTGTAGCCCTGGTTTATGACAAGGACCAAATGTCTGCACCTAAGGTGGTGGCAAAAGGTGCCGATTTTTTGGCACAAAGAATCAAAAAAATGGCGGTCGAGGCGGGTATTCCTCTGGTGGAGAACGTGCCCTTGGCCCGATCGCTCTACAAGAGCGTCAAGGTCGGCCAGGCGGTCCCGCGATCGCTGTATCAAGCCGTAGCCGAAGTTTTGGCGTACGTTTATCGGCTTAAAAATCAGAAATTCTAGGGCATACTAAAATAGGAGAGGTGCCGATTCCATGGAAGGGATCCTTAACCGACTGACAAAAAATTCAGATCTCGCGCTGGCTATCGGGCTTGTCGGCATTCTTGCCGTCATGGTGATTCCGATGCCGACCTTTCTGATCGACTTATGCCTGGTGCTTGCGATCGGCGGATCGGTTGTTTTACTTCTAACGGCCGTCTACACCACTCGAGTTCTCGACTTCAGTATTTTCCCATCAGTCCTGCTGATCACCACGCTATTCCGACTAGCGCTCAACGTGGCGACAACTCGCGTGATCTTATTGAATGGACCCGAGCGTGGAACTGCTGCCGCTGGCCACGTCATTGAGAGTTTTGGAAAATTCGTTGTTGGTGGAAATTACGCTGTCGGTATCGTGATCTTTATCATCTTAGTGATCATCAACTTCATCGTGATCACGAAAGGTGCTGGTCGCGTGGCTGAAGTCGCAGCGCGCTTTACCTTGGATGCGATGCCCGGAAAGCAGATGGCGATCGATGCTGATCTCAACGCGGGAATCATCAACGAGCAAGAGGCCAAGCGCCGCCGCGCAGAAATTGCTCAAGAAGCCGATTTTTACGGAGCCATGGACGGTGCCTCGAAGTTTGTCCGCGGTGATGCGATTGCTGGCATTTTGATTGTTGTTGTCAATATTGTCGGCGGTATTTTGGTGGGCACACTTCAGCGTGGGATGTCGCTTGGAAATGCTGCTGAAGTCTTCACCTTGCTGACGATCGGTGATGGACTTGTGGGACAGATTCCGGCGCTGATTATTTCAACAGCCGCCGGTATGGTGGTCACCCGCTCAGCAACTGGCACGAATATGGGCCAAGAGTTTTCGCGCCAGCTGCTCATGCATCCTAAGGCATTGGGCGTTGCTGGGGGTGTTCTTGGCTTTATGGGAATTGTTCCCGGGATGCCCACGATACCGTTCTTTCTTCTCGGGGGAGGCCTGGGCGGACTCGCGTATCAGCTGAAGCAGCGCCAGGTACAAGAGGAGTCAGATAAGAAGAAAAAAGACGAGGCAGAAAAGCTTAAGCCGGCAACGGAGAAGCTGGAAAATTTGCTTCCGATCGACCTTCTCGAACTCGAGGTGGGCTACGGACTGATCAATATTGTGGATGCAGCGCAGAACGGCGATCTTCTCGAGCGCATTACCAACATTCGCAAGCAATTTGCGCTTGAGATGGGCATCATTGTTCCTCCGCTACGAATTCGCGACAATCTCGAGCTCAAGCCCGGAGACTATCAGGTTCTTCTGAAGGGCGTTCAGGTGGCACAGGGATCGCTCATGGTGGGTCATATGCTGGCGATGGATCCAGGAAACGTCTATCCCACACTTTCAGGAATTCCGACAAAAGAGCCTGCCTTCGGCTTAGACGCTATATGGATTCCGCAGCGACAAAAAGAAGAAGCGACGATGGCGGGCTACACCGTGGTCGATCTATCGACTGTCATTGCAACGCATTTGACAGAAGTGATTCGGCAGAACCTTCAAGAGCTACTGGGGCGTCAAGAGCTTCAAACCTTGCTGGATTCCTTCAAGCAGACTGCGCCTAAGGTGGTGGAAGATCTGATTCCAAACCTCTTGCCTGTGGGCACGGTGCTGAAGGTGGCTAAGAATCTTCTGAAGGAAGGCGTTTCGATTCGCGATTTCAGAAGCATTCTGGAAGCATTGGCGGACTATGCTCAGGTAACTAAAGATCCACTGGTATTGACCGAGCATGTTCGCGCAGCACTGGGGCGTTCGATTACCAAGAAGCTTGTGGGAGCCGATGGTCAGCTTACTTTGCTGACTTTAGACCGTCAGATTGAAGAGTCTTTCGCTAGTAGCATCATTCAGACCGATCAGGGGCCACAACTTTCGGCAGATCCTGAGTTTGTTCGCAATTTCGTAGCGCGATTAAACGAGCAGGCGCAGTCGGTATTGGCTGAGTCGAATCAGGCGGTAGTACTTTGCTCGCCATTGATTCGCGTCCATGTGAAGCAACTGATCGACCGATTTATTCCGAATATTGTAGTTCTGTCGCACAATGAAATCAGTCCAAACGTGGCTGTGAAATCCTTTGGTACAGTGAGGTTGGCATATGGAAGTTAAAAAATTTGAGGCACCGACTCTTCAAGAGGCTTTGGAAACAGTGAAGCGTGAGCTCGGGCCTGAAGCGATCATCCTCCAGACCAAGAAAAATAAGCGCGGATTTGGCCTGATGAACAAGGCTTCGGTCGAGGTCACCGCAGCGGTTTCGGAGCGATCTATGGTGAAGAAGAAGGCCACTGAGTCTCGAATTGGATCTGGCGCCACGGGCAAGTACGTGTCGATGTCCGCCTCACAGCAAGCAGATCTCCAGGATGAGATGATGGATAAGTTACTGAATCGGGCTGCGAATGAAACCCGAGACTCCGTTCAGATTTCAGCGAGTAAACCTCGTACGGCGATTCGTTATGCTGAGATCGATGCTGAAGAAGTGCCTGTGGCTGCTCGCACCCCAGTCGGGGCTTCTGTGGCTAAGCCCGGTCATTCCTTTTCGGATTCAAACGATGAGGTTCGTGCTCTTCGTCGCATGATTGAAGACTTAAAGGCTCAACAAGAAGAGCTTCGCGAAAAGACCCACACCCAGGGGGCGACAGCAAGCGAAGTGAGTTCTTTTTCAACTCCCGCATTGCAAGAAGCCTTTGATCAGCTGGTGGTAAATGGGGTTGATAAGAGATTCGCACTCAACTTGATTCGCCAAGCATCATTTGAGCTGGGTGCTGAGTCGTCTAAAAATCTGGATTCTGTGCAGGATCAGATTGCCGAAGAGATTATTCGAGGAATTGAAGTAGTTTCTCCTTTGGATGGAATCACCACTGGAACGGGCGTTCCAACGGTGATGGCCTTAGTAGGACCAACCGGAGTGGGTAAGAC
>JAGWZD010000171.1 GCA_018968995.1 Bdellovibrionales bacterium | reverse complement strand
TCTAGTGTTCCAGTGAACCAGGTGGCTAATGTCACGACACCCGACGCCCGTACGATTCAGATCACGCCTTGGGAGCAGGGAACCATTGGGGCGATCGAAAAGGCGATTTTGGCTGCGAATATTGGCCTTACTCCGCAGAATGACGGTAAAGTTATTCGAATTTCTTTGCCTCCGATGACAGAAGAGCGTCGCAAGGAAATGGTAAAAGTTGTTAAGAAGATGGGTGAAGAAGCGAAAGTGGCCATTCGAAATCAGCGCCGAGACGCAAACGAAGCCGTTAAAAAGGATAAGTCGCTTCCTGAGGACGAGTCAAAAAAGCAAATGGATGTCATTCAAAAGAAGACGGACGACAAAGTCGCAGAAGTAGACAAAGTGGTAGCGGCTAAAGAAAAAGAGATCATGACCATCTAGTTCCCATTTAGGGCTAGGGCTGACCATGCGCTCTCTTCACGTTGCTATCATTATGGACGGAAATGGACGTTGGGCTCGCAGTCGAGGACATGCGCGCTACTTCGGTCACGTCCGTGGCGTCCAGCGAGTACGAGAAGTTGTCGATGAAGCCTGTCGATTGGGGATAGGGGCTCTCACTCTTTATGCCTTTTCTACCGAGAACTGGAAACGTCCGGAAGATGAGAGGGCAGTTCTTTGGAAGCTCTTGCATCGGTATATTCGAGTGGAGGTTCCAGAGCTAAAAAAGAGGGGTGTTCGCTTTCGAGTAATTGGCGACCGAACACAGCTTACTTCAGAGTTGAAAAAGCAAATTTCTGCCGCCGAAAATGAGCTATCAGGAGGAGTAGGTCTACAGTTAACACTGGCAATCTCTTACGGCGCACGTGATGAGATCGTTCGTGCAGCAAAGAAGTTCGCATCGGACTGTCTAGACGGAGTTTGTTCGCCTGAGTCTATCAACGAGAACTTTTTTTCCCGGTATCTGGATACCGAGTTTCTTGGAAGCATAACGGATGTTGATGTTGTTTTACGCACCAGCGGCGAGCAGCGACTAAGCAATTTTCTGCTTTGGCAGAGCGCCTATGCGGAGATGATTTTCGTGGAAAAACCTTGGCCCGAATTTCGGGCAGCAGACTTCAGAGAGGCTTTGGATAAGTTTTCGAGACGGCATCGACGGTTCGGAAGCACTGAAGAGGTCGTACCTCAACCTGAAATGACTGGTGTAGCCCTAGTGGAGGCGCTTGAATGAGTTCAGAGTTGAAAAAACGCGTACTAACTGGAGCAATTGGAGGGGCTATTCTTCTGGGGGTGACTCTCGGCCTCGGAACTATCGGCACCGTTTGTGTTTCCTTGGTTTTGTCTCTGGCGATGATGCATGAGTTTTTATCGATGGTCCTAGTCTCTGACGATCGAGTTCGAAAAAGACAAATTCTGATGGGGATAGTGTGGCTGATGGGTTTTTTTTCGGCCGTATTTCCTAAGGTTCAATTTGAGCTTGTCGTGGCCTCTTTTCTCGGGATCTTTTTTTATTTTTTGATTATCGCCTATCGACACTCTCAAGGGCCGCAGGCGTTGGAGCAACATTTTCGAGAGATGGTCTACGGCTTCTTTGGTGTTGTTTATCTAGGTCTGTTACCTGTTTTTCTGCCGTTGATTCGTGATCATTCCGATGGCGCTAAGTGGTTGTTGGTTTTCTTCCTGATCAATTGGGTGGGCGATTCAGTGGCCTACTTTGTGGGGTCAAGATTTGGAAAAAGAAAGCTTTATCCTGCGATTAGCCCCAAGAAAAGTTGGGAAGGGACCTATGGCGGGCTGGCGGGGAGCGTTTTGGTAACTCTCGGCTTCAAGTTCGTGGCCTTTCGCAGCATGCCCTGGGCATTTGTAGTCATTGCCCCTTTTTTGGTCGGAATTTCGGCCCAAATGGGCGATCTTTGTGAGAGCTTTCTGAAACGGTCTTTTCAAAAGAAAGACTCTGGTGCTTTGCTGCCAGGGCATGGAGGAGTTTTAGATCGTTTTGACGGTGTCGTGATCAGTGCCCCTGTAATGTACCTCTGTATTTGTGTTTTGGGGTGATAAGGACTTCGCCGTAAAAGGGAAATCGAAGGAGGCCGCTTGGTTCTACTATCAATACTAGGTTTTGTCTGCATTCTTGGTCCGCTGGTGGTGGTGCATGAATTTGGGCACTACTTTTTCGCCCGCATCTTTGGCGTGAAGGCGGAGGTCTTTTCAGTGGGTTTCGGGCGGAAGATCTGGTCGCGTAAGCGCGGAGAGACCGAGTGGTGCCTCTCGATTATTCCGTTGGGTGGATACGTGAAGCTGCTCGGAGAAGAGCCGGGGCAAGAGCTCCCTCCTGAGATCGCACATCGTTCTTTGCAGAGACAGGATCGATGGAAGAGGTTTTTCATCTTCTTTGGCGGCCCGCTTTTCAATTTTATCTTTGCTGCCCTTGTTTTTATGGCCATTCAGGTCATTGGTGAGGAGCAGGTCGCGAGCCGAATTGGACGCGTGCTTCCTGGGACTGCGGCGGCTGTGGCCGGATTGAAGTCTGGGGATAAATTACTCGAGATCGATGGCAAAGCGCTGACAAAATACGAAGAGATTGACCAAATTTTATTAGAGAAACCAGAACGTCTGGTGGCGCTGAAGGTGGAGCGACCAGGAGTCGCTGCACCGTTAAGCTTGATGGTGAAAACGGAAAAGGAAGCGGGTTATTCTCATTACGGTGAGCGAACTCACGTTGGAACTATTCCAGGGATTCTTCCCGTGGCTCGCGATGGAACGGTCGGAATTTCTGACCCTCAATCGATTGCTGGTCGCGCTGGAGTCAAAACGGGAGACCAAGCCAAGACCTGGAACGGGGCCCCGGTTTCCGACTTTGAGAGGCTAGAAGAGCTCTATACTTTGGCAAAAGCTGGAGAGTCTATTTCTCTAGGAATTCAGTCCGGAAGTAATGTTATCACGGTGTCCTTCACCAAGCCTTCGGACGGAAAAGATTTGGCTGCGGCAACTGGGGTCCACAGTTCTGAGCTTTTCATTGAAAAAACTTTAGAAAAATCACCTGCGGAAAAGATAGGGCTTAAAAAAGGCGATCGATTGATCGCAATTAATGGCACTGCTGTTCGTTCATTTTTTGAATTAAGAGAGAAAGTACAAAAAGCCGGCGAGTCATTGGGTAAAGCGACTATTTCATGGGAAAGAGATGGTCGTATCTTGCAGGAAGAGCTGACACCATCTGAGAGGTCGGTTCGTGATGCAGAACTCGGAAATTCGCGTGAGTTTACAATCGGAATTTATCCGATGCTATCCACGAGCGCACCAGAGGTTGTGATTGAAAGAACTCTGAATCCCCTAGTGGTCACTTATCAGGGCTTTTCTAAAATGGTGACTTTCTCGTGGAGAAATATTGTATCCATTGGAAAGATGTTTGTCGGTGACGTGAGTATGAAGACGCTTGGCGGTCCAATTTTGATTGGTAAGATCGCGGGTGAGTCTATGTCTCGTGGGCTGATTACCTTTCTCACGACCATGGCTATTTTATCAATCGGCCTGGGTGTTCTGAATGTTCTGCCGATACCCGTACTGGATGGCGGACACATCCTGCTTTTAGGTGTGGAAGCGATACGGGGTAAGCCCCTACAGATGCGGCAGCTTGAGATTGTGCAGCAGGTGGGGTTAGCGTTGATACTGATCCTGATGGTCGTTGTGATGAAGAACGACCTCGTGCGCGTTTTTGGCGGATGAGTCAGACTTCAAGCGATCTACCGAAGAAAGTGCTGGGGTGGGATACTTCAGGTAAGAAGGGGTATCTCTTTGCTCTCGAGGTTTTTTCTGGCGATACAGCATCCAGTTCTGGGGTGCTTCGGCACTCCGCGGTGCTTGATGTAGACCAAAAGCAGCACTCAGAGGGACTTTTGCTCGGCATTTCAGAGGCGCTAGATGCGACTCATTGGAAGCTGGAGCAAATTGCAGCGTTTGGGGTTGGCCTTGGGCCAGGAAGCTTCACGGGAGTGCGAATCGGAGTCACGACCGCAAGGACGCTCGGCCAAATGACCGGAATACCTGTTATTGGAGCATCCAGTTTGGAGATGCTCGAAAATACAGTTTTGGGACGTTATTCGGGCGATCAGGGTCCCATTCTCACTTGTGTAGATGCTTGCATGGGAGAAATTTATTGCCGCTGGAATCCTGTTGCAACTTCTGGGGCTTCAGAGCGGGTAGTCAAGTTAGCCAAGATTGAGGACTATCTAGAGGAAATTGGAGCAATGAGATCAGCCGGTGTGAACCAAGTGATTCTGCCGGATCGGTGGATGTCTCAGTCGATTTTGGCGAAGATTTTTCTGCAGCCCAGGTGGAAAGTGATGGAGTTGTCCTCAATAGAGGGTCAGTCCCATTCCTTGGCGGCCATTATTGCGCGAGAGTTGAAGTCTGGGGCCTCAAGGTCAGCGTTGGATGTTCATCCGGTCTATCTTCGTGTTTCTGATGCCGAATTACATCGGAAAGATCGGGAAAATGCGTTGCGAAATACACCCATCGACGGGTAGTGTGCGGACTCATGAGAAAGGTTTATCTAGTCCCCAATCTGATCACTACAGGCAATATGTTCTGTGGCTTTCTGTCAGTGGTGTCCTCCTGTCAGGGGGAGTTCAAAACGGCAGCCTGGACTCTTTTTCTCGCGGCGATTTTTGACTCGTTAGATGGCCGGATTGCTCGAATGGCGCGGGCAACAAGTCCTTTTGGAGTTCAGTATGATAGCCTTTCAGATCTGACCTCGTTTGGTATCGCTCCCGGGATCCTGCTGTATCAATTTGCCCTGTCCTCATTGGGACGTGCGGGTTTGGCTTTTTCGTTCCTTTTCGCTCTTTGTAGTGCACTGCGATTGGCTCGATTCAACGTGACAGCTTCCAAGCTGCCCAAAAACTTTTTTCAGGGTCTACCTACGCCGATGGCGGCAAATATGGTGGCTTTCATGGTGATCTTCACCCTCCACCGCGGAGCTGACCCGTTATCAAAATCGGGATTAATGTTAGCTTTGGCGATCGGTCTTTCGATGCTGATGGTCAGCTCTTTAGCTTTTCCGTCATTCAAGGAGTTTCATTGGCGCTCTCGAGGTAGTTTCGGGATTTTTTTCGTGGGTCTGTTGTCCGTTATTGTAATTCTCATGAGGCCAGAAGTGACTCTTTTTGCCATGGGCTGCCTTTACATTTTGGCCAGCCTGGCTTGGAACCTGCTTGTTCGAATGGGTTGGTTGACTCCCGTGAATAATAGCG
>JAGWZD010000170.1 GCA_018968995.1 Bdellovibrionales bacterium | reverse complement strand
CGGGGGCCAGTCCAAGGAGTGAATCCGATGAAAAAGAACGTAAAAACAATAATCAAATTAGGCGTAATGGCACTCGGAATAATGCTAGTTCCACTCCTAGGTCATGCGGGATTTGAAACAGTGACTTGCTCTACCCGAATTTCTGCTTTTTTAGACCAGCCCGAGAGAGTTTTTGCCGCACAAAATACAAGCTTTTGGAACCATTTAGAACTTGAAGCTCGACGTGCTCGACAAACTCAGGCCTTCCGAAGAGGAGAAATAACCAGAGCTCGCCTGATGAAGATACTGGCCGAAGTCAACGCTACTGCCACTGCGATGTCGTACGCCGCACGAAAACAAGCGCGCACCATGAGCGTCAGTAAACTAGAGTACCTCATCGAAGCCTATCGAAAGCAAGTATCCTCGCTATCAGGGGAAGAGGTTACACTTCCTAAATATGTCATTGCTTGCAGCGGTGATGATTCTGTTATTTCTGACAACGTTGATGACAAAGCCGATTAGTGCGGTATAAGGGTTTGGATTTGATCATGCTTTTCAGCTAGTCTTCAGACACGATGAAGAAATTTTTGATCGCTGGAGTGGTGTTGACCTTGATTTTGGGAAGTGCTTTTTTCCTGCGAGGCAAGCCGTCAGCCACTCCACCCCAAACAGAAGAAAAATCTTCTTCAATCCTACCTGTCACCAACGGAGATCCGAAAAAGGCACAGGCCTTCATCTCTCAAAGTTTTGCATCTCGACCCGTTTCAGCTTCAGATCAAACAAAAGACCCTGCACCGTGCATGGAGGCGTGGAAAAAACTGACTCAGAGTGATGCCAACCACTGGGGAACTCAGGATGGTGCCATTAGCCAACCCAGTTTCTCTTTCAAGGGCAGCGCTCCAATACTCAAGCTAAGAGACTCTTTAGATTACTCTAAGAAGTGTCAGTTATCTCAAGATCATCCACTTCAATCCGTCAGTGAGCTCGTTCGTCAGAAATGCTACACGCCGAAGACCAAGAGCAATGACCAATTGGAGGATCTGGGATGTCTCATTTCGCTGATGAAACTGCGCTTTGAAACAATTGAGTATTTATCGCAGGGTCAATCGATCGATCAGATTCAAGACCCTGGCCTGATTGGCGCCCAAATTTTTGCTCAAGTCCTGAAGGATGAACAGAAGCGCGATCCTGGGAAGCTTTTAGCCCTGAGCCGACGGGCACTCGAGCTCGACCCCAGCAATACTGTGGCTGCGGAGTATGGAGTTCATGGGGCATTCCTGGCCGCTCAGGGATCCGAAAGCTCGCAGAGCCTTCAAGAGTTCGAGCAAGCCGCCGATGCTTTGTCGAAAGCTCAACCTCATTCACCCCTTGCGTTTCAGGCGAAGATGGAGATCGCTCGACAGAGAGGCGATTTTTCTGGAATCGAGAAAATGGCTGAGGAGGCCCGATCTCAAGGACTGAGTGCGGATTTAGTGAACTACGAGCTCGCTTGGTCCAGCTACCGAGAAGGTAAAATGGAGTCGTCCGAAAGGTACTTGCAAGCCATCTTAGAGAAAAATCCAAATGACGTTCGGGCCAAAGGGAGCCTGGAGCTTTTGCAGAAAAATCAGACTCTCAAAGATCAATTCAAAAGCGGTGTGAGCCCTTTTTTTGGAGATCTGGGTGGGCTTCAGTACTCTTTTTCACTCTCGCCTGAAGAGAGTGAGACGAGCCCTTCAGCTTCGGAGTAGCGGGGGTGACTAATCGCAAGTGGTTGAATCAACACAAGCCTTGATCAAGCCTCCGGAGGTAGGGCCACCTGACACACCCACGGGTGTTGAGCTCGAGTCGATGCGGTAATAAACTTCCCATTGATCCAACTCGATCGACCGCTGTGATTCCGAGGTGCAGTCGCGACCCACCACTGAAGTGGGCGAGGATACCGGGGTGGGAGTCGAGAAGGCCGAAGGATCAGAGCCAGAGGGCGTGGTCGCTCGTGTGTAACAACTCCCCAGGGTGAGCTCATTCCCTTGAAGCCGGTAAATCATATAGAGCGTTTGGCCATATAATGCAGAATCTTCAATTCCGTCCCTCTCCATGCGTCTTAAAGTGAGATTGACTTTCTTGGCGTTCGGCACAGATTCGGCCTTCCCGAGAACCTCGTAATCCCCTGAAATTTTAGTTAATAAACTATCATTCGGATTTCTCCTGATCACAGCTGGCACCGTGCATTGGTCGTTGGAATATTCAGCGTCAATGATCGCCCAAGTTTTAAGACCGAGAATCAGCTTGGTCTGCCGATAGGCCTTTCCACCCGAACCGTTTTCTCCTAGGGCTCCATCGTACACACACGTGGACTGATAGGCTCCTTGCAGTTCGGAGGCCGCAAAAATATCGCTCTTACTGCTCGACCCTCGGAAAGCTCGTTCCTCAAGGAAAAAAAGTGCGCTTCAAGATTGAAGACACGTGGTTCAGTACGGACCAAAACTGCATGATCGCCTCGGAAGACGAGACACCACCAGATGGAGACGCAGAGAACGCTGAGGATCAGGATTCGGACGAACCGGTACAACCCAAAAAATCTAAAAAAAAGAAAAATAATGCCTTTTCACGACGGCGAGCTCCAATATCCTTCGGGGCCTATGCTCTCGCCGGAGGCTTCGAGGCTTCAGGCGAGGGAGAAAAAATCCAGCTTGGCTTCGGCGGTGGAGTCAAAGGGCAGTTTGGAGAACTTTTTGCTGGAAAGCTGCAATATGCCCGATCAAGTAGAACACTAGACTCCTCAGGCGGTGCTAAAATCTCACTCAGTCGTTCTGAACTCACCCTCATTCCTCTCGCCACTTTTGGGTCGGTGTATGTTGGGCCTCAGGTAGGTCTCGCCTCTGTAAGCCTCTCTGCCGAGGGCGGAGGTGAGAGCGTGAGCGTGTCCAGCTCGGTCATTGAGTTTGGCGCAAATTTAGGGCTGAATTTTGAAATCAATTCCCATTTTTCTTTAGGTCCTGATTTTCATTTCACCCATATTCCAGGCTTTGAAATTGGCGGATCGAATTTCGAGAGCTCGAGTATTCTAAAGCTATTCTTAGCTTTGAACGTGATGATCTAATTGGCAATCGTGCATTGACCTCTTCTCATAAAAGATATGGCAATCATTCCGACATTTTATTTAAATCCGAAAGCGATCTTGGCCCTCAGGGACTTCGGCAAAGCTTAGCGACCGAATCTTCGCCCTTAGGCGCACTTTTCAAGCGAATCATTTTTCTGAAACACCGAAGGGGTTCGTCTGCATCCTGGGCGCGAGAACAAAGCAGCGCCGCACTTTCCTTGGTAAGATTCAGCCCCGTTGAGAAATACGCCTTCTTAAAACAGCGAATCGAAGCGTTGGGCTCTTGCACTTCTGCACACAGTACTGCCGCCGAGTCCTCATCTAATCGCAATTGGGGTTGACCCATCGCTTGTTTGAAACAACCCAAGCTCCTTTCGGCATTCTTTGAGGCCGAGCACAAGCTTGCCGCACTCGCCTCGGTCAGGTTGAGCTCACTGGCCGAGTAGGCTTTTTTAAAGCACTCGAGAGCCGGCTGAGCCCGAGCATTCGAACTACCCAAAGCCACCGAACCCAACACGAGAAACAGAGTAAAAGTATTTAATTTCATACACTTACCTCCTCGGTCCTACACTGACCAAGGAAGAGCTACCATTCCTGATTAAAATCGTCAAGATTGGCTTCCGCCTGCTATCACAAACGACAAACCCCGACACAAAGGATATAAAGCCTGACGTGAATCGCCTGCTGCTCACAAAAATCCGCGCCCTCGGTGACACCGTTCTGCTCACTGCGCATCTGGATGAAGTTCGACGACGATTTCCGGAAGCGCTGATCACAGTGATCGTTCCAGAACGCTGGAAGGCCGTCCTCGCCGACCATCCCGCTGTTCATGAAGTTTGGGGCGTTGATTTAAAAAAAATCCGCTCTGCAGCTGGATTCTTTTCTCTGTGGCAACGCATTCGCAAAATGCGATTTGACGCTGCCATCTGCCTCCACGCAAGCCCCACAATCGCGTGGCTGATTCGACTCGCAGGAATTTCACGTCGCGCCATTCATTTTCACGGGCATCAAGATCAAAATCGCTTTTCAACCGTCGAGATCACCGGAAAAGGCCAACTCTTCCCGGCAATCGTTCGCGATGCTCTTTGCTTTGAGGCACTCTTCGGACAGTGGCCGCGCGATCTGGTTCCTCGAGTCGTTGTGAATTCAAAGACCCTCTCAAGAGCCCTACCTGAAAAAGGTCCTGTCCTCGCCATTTGTCCCGCCGCAAGTCGTCCGACGAAATCGTGGACCATAGAGGGATTCGCCGAGGTCGCACAACGCTGGCTCGAAACAAGAAATGGCTCGATTGTGCTGATCGGATCGGACCTCGAACGCACGACACTCAACTCTGTTTACGGCGCCCTTGTGAAAAAGCTTCCAGGACTCCAAGGTCGGGTTAGTATTGCTGCGGATCTAACCCTTGAAGAGCTCATGGCCCTTCTGGCGAAAGTCGATCTATTCTTAGGAAATGACTCTGGACCCAAGCACTTGGCTGTTGCTCTGGGACGACCGACGATCACTCTTTTTGGTCCTGAAGATCCATTTGAATGGCATCCTTACTCGAGAAAATCGCACCCTTACCTTTTCGTGCCGAATCTGCCCTGCCGTAAGAGCCAAACTCTGGGTCTGCCTGCATGGTGCGGAGTCGAAACCTGCGTTGAAGAAAAGCATCAGTGCATGACCGGTATTTCGTCTGATGAAGTTTGGCTTCACGTTGAAAAATTGGTCCCTCGCTGAAAAGAGCCTTGGGGCTCTTGCTAGAAAGGGTCGATATGCTGGAACAATGCGGTGTCTACTTAATCAACCTAGACCGTTCGCCAGAACGACTTGCGAAAATGGTCGAGGGCTTTCAGGCCTTGGGGGTTCCGTTTCAAAGAGTCTCGGCAGTCTACGGACCTGAGGCGATTATTCCTCCGGGTATTCACTGCTCTCCTCACTTTACGCTGGGCGAGCTTGGTTGCGTTTTAAGCCATCGGCGATGTTATGAAGAAATTCTAAAATCAGATAAGCCCTGGGGACTCATCTTCGAAGATGACGTTCTACTTGAAAAAAATAGCTGGGCCGTGGTCGAGCACGCTTTTCAAAAAAAACCAAAAAATGCTGAGCTGGTGAAACTTCAAGGGGAGATCGAAAATCCAAAAAAATTAAACCGAAAACTCGATCTCATTTCAGTGGATTCAAAAAGAACCC
>JAGWZD010000169.1 GCA_018968995.1 Bdellovibrionales bacterium | reverse complement strand
CGCCTGGATCCGTTGAAGTTCTGCCCAAGCCTCTACCCCTGCCGCAGCCGCTTCGATTCCCTTATTGTGAGCGTCGTCAGCACTTCGTTTTCTGGCCTGTTCAGAATCATAGGTCGTCAAGATTCCAAAAGTAATAGGAACCCCAGTGGAGAGGGTCGCCTGGGTCATCCCAATGGTCGCCCCAAGACTAATGAACTCAAAATGAGCGGTATCGCCCTTGATGACGCAGCCCAAGCAGACCACCACATCGAACTTTCCAGTTTTTGCAATGGACTGAGCGAGAAGAGGAGTTTCGTAAGCTCCCGGAGCGAAAAAAAGCTGAGTGCCATCTGAGAAGGGAATCGCTCGATCCGAAAGATACCTCTTAGCCCCAGCTAAAAGCCCACCAGTGATTTCCTCATTAAAACGACTTCGCAAAATCGCAACACGAGGTTTCTTGGACTTTAGCAACGATTCAAGAGACTCCGGCGCTCGAGTTTTCATTTCTTTTTGACCTCAAGATGGTGACCTAGCTTTTGCTGTTTCGTACGAAGGTACTTCTCGTTGTGCTGATTTGAGGGAACCTCAATAGCCACGCGCTCCACAATATTCAGTCCATACCCGTCTAATCCGACAATTTTTCTGGGATTATTCGTGAGCAACCGAATGTCCGTCACCCCAAGAGCCCTAAGAATTTGTGCGCCAATTCCGTAATGACGAAGATCTTCTTTAAAACCAAGATGTCGATTGGCCTCGACCGTATCCATGCCCTGATCTTGAAGGGCGTATGCTTTGAGCTTATTCACCAGGCCAATGCCGCGCCCCTCATGCCGACGCATGTAGATCAGCACTCCAGACTCAGACTCAGAAATCTGCTTCATTGCCGCTTGCAGCTGAGGTCCACAGTCACAACGAAGTGAACCCAGTGCATCGCCGGTTAAGCATTCCGAATGAACGCGAACCAGGACTGGTTTGCCCGCTTCCAATTTTCCATGAACCAGCGCCAAATGCTCAGAACCATCGACCACACTCTGAAACGCATGCAAGTCGAACTCTTCCTCGCCAAACTGAGAGGGAAGCTTTGTGCAGGCCACTTCTTGCACTAACCTCTCTTGCTCCATACGCGTCGCGATGACATCTCGGATGCTCACAATGGGGAGCGAATGTTTTCGAGCGAACTCTTTTAGGTCTGGAAGACGGGCCATGGTTCCATCTGGGTTCATGATTTCGCAAATCACGGCCGCGGCTTTCAAACCGGACATTCGCACCAGGTCCACAGATCCTTCGGTGTGCCCTGCACGAACTAAGACTCCCCCATCCTGCGCGCGAAGCGGAAAAACATGACCTGGCGACACGAGATCGCTCGAACGAGAATTCGGGTCTACTGCTACTCGAATCGTCCGCGCTCGGTCAGCAGCCGAGATCCCAGTAGTGACTCCTTCTTTGGCTTCAATAGAAACCGTGAAAGCCGTCTGCCGAGGAGAGCCGTTTTTAGGTGCCATCATCGGGAGCTCGAGCTCATCGATTCGCTTGGCCTCCATCGCCAGGCAGATTAGTCCGCGAGCATGAAGCGCCATAAAGTTGATCGCCTCAGGAGTAGCGAGCTCGGCAGCTAGAACAAGATCGCCCTCGTTCTCCCGGTCCTCGTCATCCACGAGCACCACCATCCGCCCATTGCGGATTTGCTCCACTGCCTCTGCGATTGTTTTCGAGGAATTCACTGGCTGAGATGAGGGCGACATAGTCCCTCTACGTACTTCGCCAGGATATCGACTTCAAGGTTCAAGCGATCCCCCACCCGGCGTTCATGAAAATGGGTGTTCTCCCAGGTGTGGGGGATCACCTGTATCCATAGCCGGTTGCCCGGGGGAAGAATCTGGTTGATCGTCAGGCTCACCCCATCCAAGCAAATCGAGCCCTTCTCCACACAATAGCGAGCCAGATCCTGGGGCAGGTCGAACTCCAGTCGCCAGGCTTGACCCTCGGGACGACACTCCACCAGCTTCGCCAACCCATCCACGTGCCCTTGGACGATATGCCCCGACAGACGGCCTGAAGCCGGCAAAGCCCTCTCCAGATTGACCTTCTGCCCTGCGGTCAGGAACCCTAAATTCGTGCGCCGGAGGCTCTCTGGACTCACGAAAAACGACATTTCGCCGGCCGCGCCTTCGCTAAAGCCCTCCACGGTCATACAAGCTCCGTTGAGAGCAATACTCTCGCCCAAATCGAGCTTCCCGTAGGGGTTTCTCAAGATGAGTCTACTGCCTTGCGAAAGCGCCTCCACACGTAGAAGTGGAGCAACAGCCGTAACAATTCCTGTGAACATGAAGCTCTCTTAGCTTAGTCTTTAAAATTCTGAAACCAGAGGACGAGTCATGAGCCTTTCCATGGCTTCACGCACGCTGAGCTTGCCCATCACCAGCTCGTAAACACCCTCAGAAATGGGCATGGAAATCCTGCGCTCGACCGCGAAATCCCGCACCGTGCTCACCGTCCGGACACCCTCAGCGGTAGCTCCCAACCGAGCAAGGATAGAGTCGATCGACTCGCCCTTGGCCAGGGCAGCCCCCACTTGGTAGTTCCTCGAGAGAGGGCTTCCGCAAGTGGCCATCAGATCACCCATACCGGCCAGGCCCAGAAACGTTTGGGTCTCGCCCCCCATGGCGACCCCGAAGCGAACCATCTCAGCCAATCCTCGGGTGATAAGCATTGCTCGAGCATTCCACCCCATCCCCAGGGCATCGAGAGCTCCGGCTGCTATCGCAAGGATATTTTTTAAGGTCCCCGCCCACTCCACCCCAATCATGTCGGTGGACGAATACACTCGAAACTTCGACGTACTGAGAAGCTCTTGGCCCGCCTCGATCACGTCCTGGTAGTTCGATGCAACTACAGTCGCTGCAGGCTCACCCCGAGCAATCTCAGCAGCGAGGTTAGGTCCACTAATCACGCCGACCCGAGCACAAGGAAGCTCTTCTCTCAGAACCTCAGAAATTCTTTTGAGCGACCCTGCTTCGATTCCTTTGGTCGCGTGAATGAGCATCTCACTACCTTGAAAGTGTTCCGCAAACGCGCGGGCCTGCTCACGCGCGACTGAAGAAGGAAGAGCCCAAATCACTGCTGAAACACCGCCCTCGCCAACAGCAAGAGCCCGCTCTGGCTCGACCATGGCCCGAATGTTCGCAGGAAGGCTTGTGCCTAAAAGATATTTTGGACTGGTACGGGTTGAATTAATGGCGCGGGCCTGCGCTTCATCGCGCACCCACAATCGGACCTCCTGGCAGTTGGCTGAAGCCAACTGAGCCAAGATAATTCCCCAGCTGCCGCCACCAACAACGGTGACCTGCGATTTACGCCAAAAATCCTTTTCGGTCATGAGTCCCCTGTAATTGTCCTTTGAGTTCGGATGCTCGAATCGATAAACCGTAGCCTGCTAACCGATTACGGTAGTAATAAACTAGGGTCAGATCATCGGTAAATACTTCATCCCCATCAATGCGCACCACTGCTGCATCATGCAATTGCCCGAGCTGACGGACGCCCTCACGAATCCACGCTGGAAGAACTCGCTCGCCGTGAAACGAGTCGCCTTGCGAGTCCTGCATGGTCAGCTCGGGACAAACATAGAGCTCGCGATGAAGCGCTTTCTTGAGAATCTCTGACCTCTGTTGCTCAGCAAACTCTAAAAATTTTGAAAGCGGCAATACTCGCTGCTCACGGGACAAACGAAGAAAGCGAAAAAGATCGAGATGGGGATACTGCTGCCGCAGGGCCTCGAAATACGAAAAGGCCACCAAATGAGAAGAAAGGACTGTATTCTCGCGATGGAATCTCTCCGAAATTTTCGCGCCAAGTCCGAGAACATACTCTCGATCGCGCTGAGCATTTTTACAAAGAACTCCCCGGGTGGTGAGCCATTTCCTAGGATCGACCGTGGTTCCATTGGGGCCAATAGAGCGTCCAGCTTCATCGACGAAATTGCCAAAGACATCCAAGGGGCGTCCAATTCGAACGGTGATCTTTGAGTGCTGAGTAAAGGCCTTCCAAAAGAATCTGCCCACCTTGATGGGCTGAAAAGACTCGTCATCAGTAATAATGAACCGATGTTTGCCCGCTTCCGCCAAGTAGTCCTCAATAAGCGACCCTGCTTCGAGGACGTAATGGTAGCTCATCACCATCGGAACAATGTACACGTTTGGCTTTGCGGATCCCGCAATCAGATTCTCTGTTTGAGCCTCAAGTGCCGTACCGAGAAGGCCGAGCTTTAACTTACTCTCAATCGCACCACTCCTGGATCGGCCACCACCAGGAAAGAAAATCGAGTGAACACCTTCACGCAAGATGGCGGTGCTATAATTTTTCAGAGTGTTCTTGTAGATCGCATTCCCTTTGCGTCGATCCACTGTATACGAGCCCAGATGGCTCATAAAAAAACTCAAGATCGGGTTATTAAAAAGATTTAAGCCAGCTCCATATGAAAACGGAGGTAGCTCTAAAAGGTAATTAATAAAACCGATGAGCACGCTGTCGATATTACTTTGATGGGTGGGCACCAGAAGAATCGTTCCATGCTGAGCCAGTGCTCGAAGATGATCCACTTCTCCGTTGATGATCAGCTGATTGTGAATCAGATCTCGTTGCTTCTTAGGATTAAACTGCTGAAGGCTTGCGGCATTTAAAAGCCAATTGAAAAAAATCGGAAGCATTCCGGTGGTGAAATCATAGATTCGGGTGTCAAACCTTCCTCCAATTTCTTCGGCAAAATGAGCGGTCATGACTCGCAGCAATTCATGACGATCGACCTGCCCCGGGGGACGAAGTAGACCCTTCTGAATCGCCGAGAGCATCTGCTTATCTCGTTTGCTACGACCGCGGGTGAAGAGGTTATCTCGACCACGCTTGATCCGGAGTCGCTCTTGATAGAGGGCCTCTCCGAGAACTAAATCGAGCGAATTCGATGAAAATTCGGCCATGGTGCGCTGAACCACGTTCTCTAGAATCCGTTCACGAATAGAAGAGAATCCCACCAATGGGGTACTCAACTGAGGCGAATGCGTCGCTGGGGTGAGATCGGACGTGGACATGGACATGGATAGAAGAAGTCTACCGACAAGCCGTTGAAATTCAAACGCTTGTTACGTCTAGCCGGCCCCGTTGTGACGGAACGATGACGAGTGCCACACCCTTTCGAATGCTGACGCCCACTGTTTTCGAGCGCGAGTAATTGCTGAGTCCATGAGAGCCGGAGTGTAAACGCGCTCTTGAGAGATTATAGGCCAACCCACGTGTGGTC
>JAGWZD010000168.1 GCA_018968995.1 Bdellovibrionales bacterium | reverse complement strand
GTATGGGCTAGATGTGACAGGCTATTATTTTCCATTTAGCGGGACGGGTAACTTCGTTTGGAAGAACGATCAGTCGCGTATTTCCATCATCGACCATTGGCGGCCCTTTGTGGGATTAGCGTTTGCGCAGAGGCAGTTTCTAGGCTCAGGGTTTGCGGGTTTTGGGGGCATTCTGGGGGTGGAGCGCCCGCTTTGGCAGACCCAAAGCCTTACCCTTAAGGCTGCCTACCGGGCCCTTTCGGGCAATGGGGGAGTGAGCCTAACCGAGCTGGACCTCATGCTGGGGTTTTCGCTGTCATTTGACGGGTTTTATTAAGCTCGATTCAGTGCTATCGGTGGGGTCAAAATCGAGTACCCCTATGGAATTTTCTTTTAATCTTTGGCTGGAATACCTCATTCGTTTCGCGCACGTGGTGGCGGGGATCGCGTGGATTGGAAGTTCGTTCTACTTTATTTGGCTCGATGGCGCATTCACCGCCCCAGAAAAGCCGCGGCATAATGTCGATGGTGAAGTCTTCATGGTGCATGGGGGCTTTTATTATCAGGTCGAAAAAAAGAAAATTGCGCCCGGTGAACTCCCAAAAACTCTTCACTGGTTTAAGTGGGAAGCCACGTTAACCTGGATCACCGGCATCCTTCTGTTGGTGGTGGTGTATTATCTCAATGGTGCAAGCCTTTTGATCGATCCCACGGTGCTGCGCTTGAATCAGCTTCAAGCAGTGGGCATGAGTGTGGGGATTTTGATTGCCTCATGGCTGATTTACGATCTTCTTTGGCATCCTCGGCTGGTACAAAAGGATTCTGCAAAGCGAGTTGTGACCGCGCTGACAGCCGTTTTTTTTGCTGGGCTGATTTACCTCAACACCAAAATTTTCAGTGGCCGCGGTGCTTTCATACAAACTGGCGCCATTTTTGGAAGCATGATGCTTTTCAATGTGTGGGTTCGCATTCTTCCGGGGCAGCGAAAAATGCTCGCCGACGCTGAGGCGGGACGAGTTCCAGATTATTCTTTAGGTCTGAAATCTAAAACGCGCTCGGTTCATAACACTTACTTTATTTTTCCAGTCTTACTCATCATGCTCAGCAACCACTATTCGGGCGTGACTGGACACCCTCTAAATTGGCTGCTTTTAATCGTGTTATCTGTTTCTGGGGCTTTGGCTCGCCATGCGATGGTCACCAAGAACCCGCTCGAGCGACTCACGCTTGTTCCCGCGACGGTCGGCTTGATGGCCTTAGTGTGGATGACTCGCGTGGAGGTTCCAGTGGCTGTAGATGTGTCGGCTCTGCCACCCGTTTCTACTCAGGAAATTCACGCCTTAGTTCAAGACCGTTGCGTGAGCTGCCACAGCAATAAGCCTACTGACGATATTTTTAAGATTGCGCCAGCCGGAGCTGTTTTTGAGACCGAAGATCAGATTCTGTCTTACAAAGATAAAATTTATAATCGTGTCGTTGTTTTAAAGAACATGCCCTTCACCAACAAAACGGGTCTTACCGAAGAAGAGCGCGCGAAGTTTCACCGCTGGTACCAGGGGCTCTCGAAGTAGGCGGGCCAAAGACGTGCACTCGGTTGATTCCGCCATCGGGAAAGATCTCAAACTTTAAGCGGGTGGTGATCGCTTTTTCACCTGCCACTCGGAACTCTTTTTTGTTGGCCGCAAAGGCTTTCACTTCAGTCTTTGGTACAATTTGACGCCAGCTTTCGTTTTCCCACGCCAGAACCCGAATGGAGCTCGGGTTATTGTTGACGTAGTGCTCGAAGTCTAAAACGATGCTCTCAACGTGAATTCTATTTCCAAGCTGAATTTCGAGGGTTTCGAAGTGACCCGCTCGACGCGAGCGCGCCGACTCAAATCCATCAAACATATGAATCGGAGGGTAGGGCGAAATGACCTGATGGGCAGGCCCGTAATGCTCATTCGTAACCCCGGCCACCTGACCCCCATAAGCTAGGCTCGCCCAATCCGTACCTGCGGATCCTGGAGCGTTTTTCGGCTGAAAATCCGGAGTGTACGGAATCGCCAAAGGCTTCGAGGGCTTTGGAATCGGATGAGCAAAACGAATGCCCTGGGCCTTTCCTGAAAGCTGGAAGTCTTTTGCTACCGAGGCGGGAAGTTCCGCAAAGAGCCCCAGGCGCGACAGTCCTCCGTCCGGGAACATCTCCACGCGAATTTCCTCGAAAAGCTCGCTCTCTCGGCCGAGATCGAGCCGCAGCAAGGAATGTCCTTTGAGAGATGTTTTCGGAAGAAATTCGGTCCACTCGGTTGATCCGCTCGCCCGGCCAAAGAGCCTGGCTGCTTCGGGATGGTTCCCGTCATGAAACTCAGTCGAGAGGCTAATAAAGCGAACTCGTGAAGCTTTCCGAAGGCGAAGCTCAAGAAAATCGAATTCCTCGGGATTATGGCGAGCCGATTCCCAGCTATCCATGACCTTTCCTTGCTTGCAGTAGAGCTTCGGATCGAAGGTCGGCAAAAAAGTGGAAATGAGATTTTCGGCTCGGGCAAAGCGCTGATTCGAGACCCGCAAAATCTGCGCGCCAACCGCCAGATTCGCGGATGCGAGTGGGTCTTTTTCTCCTGGGGTTTCAATGGCGTCGGGAAGCTGAGGTAGAAAAGCCCTGAAGATCAGGTCGCGGTACCCTAGGTTTACTTTTTGCTCTTGAGGAATACGGCTAAAATCAAGTTGGGTGGTAAATTTCTCAAAGTCGATTCCCGAGAAGTGAAGTCCTCGCAAAAGTACTTGGGCGATCTCAGCGACAAAGGTCACCCCTTTGTTATCGGCATTGCAAAGAATGACGAAGCCTTTGCCCTGGTCTGGGCCAGAGAAACAATGCAGAAATAGAGCGCGAAAGCCTTCATTCGAGCCCTGATGAAGCATCAAGCGATTTTCACCCGCCTCGATCACAAAAACTCCGACTCCCACATCACAGCCCATGAACTGCTGACAACCGAGGTCTTTGGCATGAAGCATTTGAGCTGCGGTGTCGTGTGAGATTCCTCCTGATCCTTCAAGCCGTGAGTGCGCGCGCTCGAGGTGAAGGAGAACTTGCGCCATTTCAGAAGCCGTACCGAGTGCCCCTGCTGCGAAAACTGGAAAGTTTAGGCGGCCACCAGGCACTTTTTCTCCTGAATCGAAAAATCCATCAGCCATCAGAGCCTTCGCATCTTTGGCGTCCATCGCGCTTAAGAATTCCGAAAGACACTCGGATCCTGATTTCTTGCTGAGCAGTTCGATCAAATGCTCCAGCACCAGAAATCCTCCGCCCGAGTAACTAAAGCGAGTGCCTGGGCGAGAGATGACCTGAATACCCTGGTAATTGAAGGCCCGAGCTTCACCCGTACCCTGAATAAGATCTAAAAGGGGCGGCATCTTTTTAGTCTGCTCAAAACCACGCACATAATGCTGATTGAGTGCCTGATGACTCATCAGATGAGCTAAGTTTACATCGTTAGGATCAATTCCTGGGTCTGCGGCTTTCAAGCGAAATGGGCTTCCAGCACGTTCGAGAAGCGAGTTTACGGAAGTGCTAAGAGGAATTTTTCGAGCGGAAAAAAATTCCATCGCAAAAGCTGAAGCCATCGTCTTGCTCAAGGAGGCCAGCTCAAATGACGTATGGGCCGGGGTATTGAGCCCAATGCTCTGGATTTTTCCTGCATTCAAAACAGCCAGTCCTGCTGCTTGAACGCCATGACGAGCCCGAATGGACTCGAGTTGACTCAGGACAGTATCGATGGGGGATAGCGAGAGCCGCTTGAGCGCAATCTCAAAGAGTGCCTCGCGAGCCGAAGAGAGTTCTTGTTCAGAAGTGCTCCTGAGGCGCTCCTTCAACGCTAAAAGAAGTTCTGCTCCTGTTCTGCCTCGAGCCGAGATCAAAAACTTAAAGCCAAATTTCTTGAGATACTCGCTGCCAAGAGTTTGAAGTTCCCGGTTGGTCTCAAGCTCAGACTCTGAAACCCCAGCTTGCTCGGTAGCTGCTTTGGCATCGAGAGATTTTTTGGGTTCTCCGATATCGCCATGAAAAGAGGCGGCCTCGAGGACCTCCGAGAGGCTGAAGCTTAAAATGCACTTTTTTACTGCCTCAGAATCAAAGAACGGTAAATCAGCCATTTCGCGGGCAAATCGAGCTGATCCACAGGCTTCAAAATAGTGACAAAAGCGTTCGATCCAAGGATTGAGCGCGAAATGATTCGGATCGATTTTCCGGAGTGCTCCTAGTGGATCGGAAGAGTCGCGAATGGAATCGGTGGTAAACGGAAGAAGAAGCTCGGTGGCAAATTCGGGTGGGTTCTCAGCAGTCATCAGCTGGATCATGAGCCGGAAGGCAACGGGGTACCACTTCTCGGTTCTTGAGTTCCATTTGACCTGAACGATCTTTTTGTCGTTAGAAAGATCCTTCCGAATAAACTGGAGCTCTTCGAAAGCAATTCTGAGGAATTGATCCTTCGAGACTCGTCCGTGATGAATTTCGGCCCAGACTTCCCAGCGCGACCGCTCTGCTGTCGCAAGATCGTCCATCACGCGAACGGGGGTGTCACGGACTAAAGCCGGTAAAGCCACGCAGCCATTGCCGCTTAGCCAATCGACGAGATATTGGAGAGATTGAAAGACGTTATAGCGAACCTCTTCAAGATCGTGGTTGGGGATGGTGTCAGACTCTCGAAGATCGGCCACCAGAAGCGAGCGCACATAACCGGGCGCTCCAGGATCCAGTCCGACGATGTCTGCACCTTCAATAAAGCGATCAATCTCGCCGCAGTAAGGCTCGAGAAGCATCTCTTGGCAAAGCCTGCGAAGAGCCTCGGGTTGGCCCTGTTCGCGCATCCTCCAGGCTTGCACTAAGGCTAGGCCTAGACGAACAAAGTCCGGATGAGCGACCCAAAAGCCCGTGAGCCCTCGTTTCATTTGGGTAATGACATCTTTGAAGTAGCCTAAGAGGGTCACTTGAAACGAGGTGCTTTTGAGATCGGTGGTGACGGGCAGAATGCCGTACATGCCCCCGATTTTGATTCCGCCGCGAGACCCAACGACATCGGCCACGATTCGATGCGAGGCTTGAATGTACTTGATGACAATGTCGGGATCGGCCTTCACCGGAATTCGGTAATTTCCGTCTTCTTTAAAAAGTCTAGCCGTGGAGCCGAGATAGTCGTGCCACCCCAAAGAGGCGCCAGCAAAGTAAGGGTAGAGCGCATCCATGATTTCATGGGTGCGAAGGATCGCCCGTGGGTTTTCTAAAACAACCATCAGACGAACAGTGCCTGCCTGATAGCGTGGCGTGATTTTTTGAATCAGGCGCTCAGCCGTGGCAATCATC
>JAGWZD010000167.1 GCA_018968995.1 Bdellovibrionales bacterium | reverse complement strand
GCTTGGGAGCACCGTCCTCATCATGACCCATGGTCGGGATGATCTCGTTTTTAAACCGTCCCTGAAGCGTGGCCTGATGGGCATTTTGGTGCGACCGAAACGCAAACTCATCCTGCTTGCGCCGATCCATCCCGTGCATTCTAGCCAGGAGTTCAGCGGTAAGCCCCATATTCCCCCCACCTTTGGCCATCACGTGATTCAGATGCGGATTAAAGTCTACCCCGTGCATCATGGGCACATGCCCCATGTGCTCGATACCGCCAACAAGATACACATCGCCTTCTCCCGCCTTGATGTTGGCAACAGCTGCATGAATTGCGGTCATGGATGAGCCGCAGAGACGATTTACCGTCTGAGCGCTTACATGCTTGGGGATACCCGCAATGAGCTGCGCAAATCGGCCGATATTAAACGCCTGCTCTAGAGTTTGTTGTACGCAGGCCCAAATAATGTCGTCGATCTCGCCCGGATCCAGCTTTGGATTTCGAGCAAGAATCATCTTCATGACATGAGCTGAAAGGTCTTCTGCGCGCGTGTTCCGAAACATCCCGCCCTTGGAGCGCCCCATCGGAGTGCGAACGGCATCCACGACGACGGCATCACGATCCTGAAATGAAACTGAAGTTGCCATCACCTATCTCCTTATTAGCTTGAATAAAAATTTGAGCCTTTTTGGGCCATTTCACGAATCTGTGCCGTGGGTTCGTACATCTTGCCCAGCGTTGCGGAATACTTCTGACCAAGCTCAACGAGCTTTTTTGCACCAACCGAGTCCGCATATTTCATGGCACCACCTCGAAAAGGAGGGAACCCCAGTCCGTAGAGTAGCGAGAGGTCTAGCTCCATGGCGCTCTCAACAATCTTGTCCTCAAGACAGCGCGAACTTTCGAAAACCATCGGAAGCATCATCCGCTCGAGAATCTCTTCGTCCGTCACATCTTGCTTTCCAGCTACTGCTGATTGAATGATCGGCTCAACCTCGGGGCTTACTTCCTTTTTCGGGCGACCCTTTGGATCCTGCGTGTAATTGTAGAAGCCCTTCCCGTTTTTTTGACCAAATCGTTTCGCTTCGTACATCGTGGCCACAATGTTCTTGTAGCCAGGCTTCATGCGATCTGGGAACCCTTCGGCCATCACAGCCTCGGCATGAGCGGCGGTATCAATCCCCACCACATCAAGAAGGTAAGCAGGTCCCATTGGCCATCCAAATTTTTCCATCACTTTATCGATCCGCTGAAAATCCACTCCATCGCGAATCAGCCCACTGAAGCCTCCGAAATACGGAAACAGAACTCGATTCACCAAAAAACCAGGACAATCATTCACCACAATAGCGGTTTTTCCCATCGCGGTAGCATAAGCCACTGCCGTAGCGATCGCTTTCTCGGAACTTTTCTCTCCCCGGATAATCTCCACCAGCGGCATGCGGTGTACCGGATTAAAAAAGTGCATTCCACAAAAGTTCTCTGGTCGCTTGAGGCTCTTAGCCAAGCGAGAAATAGAAATCGTCGATGTGTTTGAAGTCAAAATCGCATCGGGGCGAATGGTGCTTTCGGTTTCAGCAAGCACCTGAGATTTGATCTTTTCATTTTCAACAACAGCTTCAACAACGATGTCGGTGCCAGCGATCTCGCTCATACTCAGCGACGGGCGAATTCGGCCTAGGATCTCACCCATCTTGGCTGCATTGAGCTTTCCCTTTTCAACCTGCTTTTCAAGAAGCTTCGAGGCTTCCTTCATTCCTAAAGCGAGCGCTTCTTCTCGGATGTCTTTCATGACCACAGGAATCTTGGAGGAGGCTGACTGATACGCGATTCCACCTCCCATAATGCCCGCACCAAGAACAGAGGCACTCTTCACCTCTACAGCGGCTTTACTCATCTTCTTAGACTGACGCTTCACATATTGATCGGCCAGAAAAACGCCCACGAGGGCTCCGGTCTGCGGAGTGCGAGTGAGTTTCACGAAATTCCGAGTCTCGATTTTTAGAGCCTCATCTCGCGAAAGTTTTGCACCTTTTTCTAAAGTTTCGATGGCAGCCATTGGAGCTGGATAATTCGGTCCGGCTTGCGCCCCTACGAAAGCCTTCGAAGTGGTGAACGCCATCGTGAGTTCGATGGGCGAAAGTTGAATGGGGGTCTTCTTTTGCTGGTTACGTCCTTTCCAGTCGAGCTTCCCCTCCCAGCACTGCGCAAGAGTGCGCAGGCCAGCAGCTTGAAGCTTTTCAGCAGGAACAATTCCATCGATGGCGCCTACCTTCAGGGCTTCGGCTGCTGAATTCGGGGCACCACCACAGATCCACTCCACGGCGAGGTCCACACTACACAAACGAGACAGCCGAACCGTTCCTCCCCAGCCAGGAAAAATCCCGAGCTTGGTTTCAGGCAGGCCCACTTTTGCTTCAGGAGTCACCAAGCGATAATGAGCAGCGAGCGCGACCTCAAAGCCGCCACCCAAGGCAAATCCTTTGATCAAGCAGACCACTGGAATTCGAGAGTCATCAATTCTTGAAAAAAGCTCCTGGGTCGACCAAAGCCATTTCTCTAGCTCAGCGTCAGGCTTCTTGAAGTGATCCAAAAATTCCGTGACATCGGCGCCGACGAAAAAACCATCCTTCGCCGTGCTCAGCAAAACGCCCCGAGCAGAGCTATCTTTTTCCACCATCGACCAAGCGGTTTGCAGGTCGCTCAGCATCAAGGAGCTGAATCGATTGGCGCTCTCACCCACCAGATCAAACTCGATTTCTCGAACACCCTCACCGAGATCTTTTAACTTAAGGCCTTTTCCATCGAACAGGATACGTGCTGAATTGGTCATGATCTCAAGAGCTTGAACCATCCCTCGAGCGGGGTCAACGAAACCAAAACCTGACTGGAAAGCTACTTTTCGGTTTTAGTCAGGAATTCGGAGTATCATTGCATGTTCGGTGGATCGTGGGGCAGTATGCTCCGGCCATCATGCAAAAGCTGACTTTCCTACCCACCCTTCCGTCGCTGCTGGCAGCTCCGGAAACACCGTTGATTCACCGCGACCTCAGCTGGCTGCAGTTCAACGACCGCGTCCTGGGCGAATCGCGCGCTCCGGGTAATCCTCTTCTCGAGAGAGTGAAGTTCCTGGCTATCTCTGCCTCAAACCTGGATGAGTTTTTCGTCATTCGACTTTCTTCTTTAGCCAGGTCGATTGCTCGCGCACGCGCTACTCCCATCACTCGATCTGCCAATCCACTGGCGACATCCACTTATGTGCACCTCAGCCGCACTGCAGAATCGATTTTTGAAATCATCGCTAAATTTGGGGCCAAACAAGTTGAGGCGCTGGAACTCTTAACCAGCGAACTTGAGCAAGTCTCTCTCCATATTATCCGTCAAGCCAAACCCGGCACCCCGGCGTTTGATCTCGGTGAGGAACTCTTCAAAGAGATGGTGCTGCCTCATCTGCCTGCAGCCGAGACTTTTTCGATGCAACAACTCGCAGGCCTCGAAAACCTGCAAATGGCGGCCATTTTTCCAGGAGGACAGTTCGTTCGCGTTCCTCGAAGCCTTCCCGCTATGATTCATCGGGGCAACCATTTCTTTTTTCTCGATGATCTATTGGCCTCTCATCTGGGGAAAACACTCTCGATCGACGCAGTGCCCGGCATTGTAAGGGTCTCAAAAGATGGCGACTTCAGTGTTGATTTGGAGGAAGAGGATTCGGAATCGATTCCTGATATCGTGCGCTCGAGCCTTAAACGTCGAGAAAAAGGCCGCATCGTACGTTTGCAGTACTTAGGACCCCTTTCCGAGCAAATTCTGCATAAATGCATTTCACAGCTACGACTTACTCCATCGCAGATTTTTCCAGCGCCGGGATCCTTGCTACTTCACGGACTATGGTCGGTCTTTCAGAATTCTCCAAATGAGCTTATTGAAAAGCATCAGCTCAAATATCCGCCTCACCAGGCTTTGATTCCAAAGCCATTGCGAGACAAGAGCAAGATTTTTGAAGAACTCAAACAACAAGACTTTCTGCTTCACCATCCTTACGACAGCTTTGATGCCTTTGTCGGGTGGATTGAAGCCGCCTGTGATGACCCTCAAGTATCGGCGATCGAACAGACTGTCTATCGGATGGACGCTGTGTCGCCTGTAATCAAAGCTCTTAAGCGCGCAGCCTCTGCAGGAAAAACAGTCCGTGTTTTCATTGAGCTCCGCGCTCGTTTTGATGAACTCAACAATCTGAGGCTCGCTGAAGAGCTGCGGAAGGCTGGTGTAGAGGTCTATTTCGGATTCGGAAAGCTAAAACTTCACGCCAAAATCGCTTTGGTCACTCGCAAAGAGGCCGGTGGGGTTCGGTATTACACGCACTTATCTACTGGAAATTATAACGCTGCGACGGCTCGGCAATACACGGACCTAGCGATCCTGACCGCAAACCAAGATATCGGTAACGACGCGCGCCTCTTTTTTTCAACCGTCATGAACGGCGAAGTGCCGGTCCAATTCAAAGTTCTCCTGTCAGCCCCCACAAAGCTTCATCGAAGGTTGATTGCGCACATCCAAGCCGAGACTAAGGCGGCTCTCGCAGGGAAGCCTGCTAGAATCGTGGCCAAAGTGAATGCTCTCGTCGATGAGCTCGTCATCGATCAACTTTATCGCGCCTCCAAGGCTGGCGTAAAAGTGGATCTCATCGTTCGAGGCGCCTGCTCGCTGGTTCCTGGGGTGCAAGGCTTAAGCGAAAACATCAGGGTGATTAGTATCGTTGACCGTTTTCTTGAACACTCGCGTCTTTATTATTTTGAAAGCCGACAAGCGCTCTACCTGTCTAGCGCCGACTGGATGCCGAGGAACTTCTTCTCGAGGCTCGAGATCGCCTTCCCAGTGCAAGACCCCTTGCTCCGCAAATTTCTGATCGACTTTGTGATCCCCACCTACCTGAGTGATAATGTGAAGGCTCGGGAACTCACTCCCCAAGGAACTTGGAAAAAAAGGGCTGCAAGAAGCGGCAAAGGCGCTGTTCGCTCACAGTTTCTTTTCGAAGAAATCGCGGGCAAGGGTTACCTTGGAACCCCGCTAGAGTAGTCGCCTACCTTCTGCCTCGAGATACCTCAAGCTCACGACCAAAAACTTCCTCGAATAGACCCTTTTTCTGCTCCACTCGTAGCACTTCTAGGTCAGATGACTTCCGAGGGTCGAGCAAAAGCTTCACTTTTCCGCGTTTCAATTGAACTGCCCGCAGACAAGGCGACGCTTTGTGACTCCGATCTAACGCATCAGCTACCCGAAGCAACGCCAAGAGCCTCAAAAAAGCCTCTCGGCGGCCCCGATCAGAAAATATCG
>JAGWZD010000166.1 GCA_018968995.1 Bdellovibrionales bacterium | reverse complement strand
CCATCGGCTCAAAGAGCAAGTGAGGCCAGCGACGAGTGGGACCAGCCTGGGTCCGACAAGCGGGCTGATCAGAATCCGTATGAACGCATGGATCAGGCAGCCCGAGACGAGTCGCGACAGGAGCGGGGCCCGACTCAGCAGCAGACCGCGCGCATCAAACGAGTAACGAAGAATGATTTTGTAGATCAATCGGGAGATTCTGGTTCGTTATGGGCCGCCGAGGGAGAGTCGAATTTCTTTTTTTCGAAGAATCGAGCAAGGAGCCCGGGCGACATTATTACCGTCACTCTAGAGAGCGAAATGCTTCGAGATATCACGCTCGAGGTGAAGCGATCTCTCAGTATTGCCGAGCGCCGCAAAGAGCTCGACATTCTCGAGGCGAAACAAGAGGCGCAATTAACAAAAGGGACTGACGGGGCTAAGGCGACCGAAACAAAGGACCAGGTGGCAACGAGTGCGGCAGCGCCAGAGGCTGCCGATTTAAGTTACTCTTCGGTAGACCTTTCTGGAGTAATTGGAATGAAGGCCGGTGACTCGATACTGGCAGAGATCGTTGAACGTTACTCTAATGGTAATTACAAGATTCGGGGCAGCAAGCGCGTGCCCTACCGGAATACTACCAAGCTTATGAGTTTTGTTGGAATTGTTCGGGGTAACGACCTTACTAGCGAAGAAAAAATACCATCGGGAAAAATATATGAGTATCGGCTACAAGTACTGCGTTAATTTTCGGCTGGCCGCCGCCTTTGCAGCGGTTTTTTTAGGAGGGGTGTTGGCGCCATCGCCGGCAATGTCCGCTCGACTTAAAGACATTGCCGCTGTGAAGGGTGTTCGAGAAAACATCCTGATTGGCTATGGTGTGGTGGTGGGCCTCAAGGGTTCAGGCGACTCTGGCGCAGACGTGACCGGACAATCTCTTAATCGACTATTCGGCAAGTTGGGCTTAGATGTTCAGCAAAATGCGGCTATCAAGTCAAAAAATGCAGCGGCAGTAATTGTGACCGCAAAGCTTCCGCCGTTTGCAAGATCCGGAAATAAAATTGATGTCAGCGTAAGCTCAATCGGGGATGCCTCTAGTCTAGAGGGCGGAGTTTTGCTGGTGACCCCGCTTCGTGCTGGCGACCAGAATGTATACGCGGTTGCTCAGGGTCCAGTGAGTATTGGTTCGGTGGCGGATGGCTCGAGTAAGAATTTTCCAACGGTTGGTCGCGTTGTTTCTGGGGCCACAATCGAAAAGGATTTGGAAACCAACTTTTCTGGAAAGAAAAACTTTCGGTTATCGCTGCACAATCCAGACTTTACGACAGCTGCCAGGGTTGCCGTAACCATCAACGGAGAGCTTGGTGGGAAATTTGCGTCTGCCCGAGATAGCGGGACGGTCGATGTAGTGGTGCCGTTTAACTACGAAGGCAACACGGTCGAGCTTCTTTCGGTGCTTGAGAACATTAATGTCAACGTGGATGGCCGCGCTAAAGTCGTTTTGAACGAACGAACAGGTACGGTGGTAATGGGCGAGCGAGTGACCCTAAGCCCGGTGGCCATCTCGCATGGAGATCTGACCATTCAGGTTCAGGGGGCGCCAGCAGGAGGAAAGGCCCAATCCATTGCGGAGATAAAGGCCGCGACAAGCGTTTCGGATCTTGTAAAAAGCCTCAACGCGCTGGGCGTTCAGCCCAAGGATTTAACCGCAATTTTTCAAACACTTCGTGAAACAGGAGCCTTGCAGGCAGATTTGGAGATTCTGTGATTTTTTGGAAAGACTTTATTTTGGACGACAAGTTTGGCCCCGTTCTTTCGATAGACTCTATCGGAGCGTTGGCCATGGATGGCGTGGATGTGGTGTCGATCATGGAAGATGAGAGACGCAACTATATCCAGGAAACAGGACAGGAAAGACGGCCTGCTAGGATGGTGGGTAAGTCCAGTTCTGAATTCATCGCGGCTTCCTGCAGGGATGCGGGCGCTGCATCCGCGCTTTCCGACTCTTCTGACATGTTGAGTAAAGGGGGTCAGGCGTGAAGCTGCCCGGTGCCCCAGTGGCGCCCAGACTTCCGAGAGATTTGGACTCTGGGTCTACGCCAGTTCGGCGCGAACCCGTGGTGGACTGGAAAAAGGTAGACCCCAAGGTAGTAGAGGCCGCCCAAGGCATGGAGGCCATGTTTATCGACTATATGATGCAGACCATGAGGAAGTCGGTGGGTAAAAGCGAAATGAGCATGGACAACGGGGCGTCAGAAATTTATCAGGGGATGCTCGACTCTGAATACGCCCAGCGCGCGGCGAAGGCCGGGGGCGTAGGACTGGCAGAGCAGATCGTTGCCTATCTGGACAGTAATCGGTACAATCAAATACAAGTGGACCCGGGTACAGGAGGTACCTCCCATGAAAATCAGTTCAAACAACAACGCGACCATTCAAAATAGACCAGCGCAGACCAGTGACGCAGCATCAGCGGCTGCCACGTCTGCATCCAAGCGCAGCGAAAAAGCAGACGCATCGAAAGCAGCGGCTGCAAGCCGGGTTGATGCCGGAGCTGCGAATACGGAAATCTCAGGAAAAGCTCGGGAGTTTGCGAGGGCCAAGGAAGTGGCCGCACAGGCCCCCGATGTTCGTGAAGATCGGATTGCGGAACTCAAAGCGAAAATTGCAGCCGGTAATTACAAGGTCAACTCCCAGGCGATCGCTGACCGTATGGTCGATGAACACATCGCCTCAGGAATTGGCTGAGCTTTAAATTGAGACCCTCACGGGATGTGGGGGTAAGGTACTCCAGGTCTCCACGGTGGTGGAGACCATTGCAGTCAGGAGGATTGCGCAATGGAGAAGACTCTCGAAAGCCTTAACGGTCTACTGTCCAAGCTTCAAAAGCTATTGAGTCTGCACAGGCAGCTTCTCGAGTCTCTGCGCACTGAGCGAGAGGCGCTTTTAGGGATGGACGTAAAAAAGATCCACGAAGCTGCGCTTGAGAAACAGGGAATACTTCATCAGATAGCCTTTGCTGAGCAGGATCGAGCGTCGTCCGCAATTGAGGCAGCAGTGCTGCTTTCTGCGCCAAAGGATCAGCAAAGTCTTTCAAATCTGGTTTTGCTCGCACAATCGGTAAGCCTCAAGGTCTCGGATCAACTTCGCAGTGTTCAACAGGCTCTGCAGCTTTTGGTGGTTCGAATTCAGGAGCAGAATCTATCCAATCTTCGCTTGGTAGAGTCCTCGCTTCAGCATTTAGAACAAATGAAAAAAAATGTGATTGGGGAGTCCGATCCGCGCTCTGGAACATATTCATCTTCGGGGCAAAAGCAGAACGCACCAGTTCAGTCACGACTGATTTCGACCGAGGTCTAAAAGGCTTTTATGGGAATGGGTAGTCTTCTCCAAATTGGTAAATCAGGGATGTCGGCCGCAAGGACCGGAGTGTCCACCTCTGGCCACAACATCTCCAATGCCAATACGGAAGGCTACACTCGGCAACGCGTGGTTCAGACCAATGAGGCTCCAGCGGGAAGAATATCTTCCGCATCTCAGGTGGGTCGAGGAACCAACGTGGCACGTATCGAGAGAATCAATAATGATTATATCGACAGACAGCTGCGCTCGACGGGACGAGACCTCTCCTATGGCGAAGAGCGTGAAGTGATCCTCAAGCAAACCGAAGACATTTTTAACGAGATGAACGGCGAGGGTCTGAACCGGATCATGTCGAAATTTTTTAATGACTTTCGCCGACTGTCGTCCGAGCCAGAGAACCTTGCCCTTCGTGAGGCGGTACGGGAATCCGCAAATGCGATGGCCAATGATTTCAGGCGTGTTCGCGGCCAGGTTGCTGAAGTAAACTCTCACCTCAATAATAAGATCGATGGATATGTGCGGGAGGCCAACCAGCTCTGCCGAGAGATTGGCGATCTTAATGTAAAAATTAGACAGGTCGAGCTCTCTGGCGGCTCGCCAAACGATTTAATGGACAAGCGAGACGTAGCGCTAAAAAATCTTGGCGCTATTGTCGACGTTACCACTTACAAAGACCAAGAGGGCGGCCTTGTGGTGGATCTTCGCGGAATAGGCCCTATTGTCGTCAGTGGAAAGAGCACGGTTTTGTCAACGGGAAGGACCGTGGCAGATGAGTCTGGAAAAAAGTCAGGTGATCTAGAAATTTTTTCTGGGGACTCTCAGGGCTCGCCGATCAGTGGCCGCATTAAAGCCGGTAAGTTAGGGGCGTTGCTTCAAACAAGGGACTCCACGCTCTCCACTCTCACCTCGAAAATGGATACGATTGCCTTTGAGCTGGCGCGCTCAGTGAATGAGATTCACAGGATGGGGTTTACGCGTAACGACGCTACTCAGGTGGATTTTTTTAAAACCATGAATCAAGTCGAGGGAGCCGCAGACGCACTCACGCTGTCTGATTCGGTGCGAGCTAGCGCTAACAATATTGCCGCAGCTGGTGCACCGGGGTCTCCCGGCGATAACCGAGTTGCGTTGGCGCTTTCTGGAATACAGGGCTTGCGAATTCTTGAGGGCGGTACCGCCACGATGGACGACTTTTATAACGGAATCGTGAGTGAAGTGGGCGTTGCGGCCAACCAAAATAGCGCAAGCTTAAATCAAAATCGCGACATCATGACCCAGCTCAATAAGATGCGCGAGCAAATCAGTGGGGTCTCGATCGATGAAGAAACCACGCAACTCATGCAATATCAGCATGCCTTCGATGCGTCGGCGAGAGTGATCCGGGTTGCGGATGAAATGATGAAAACAGTACTGAGCCTGAAAAACTAAGGGGTTGAACGGTGAGAGTAACGGAAAACATGAACTTTGAGTCTTCCCGAGGAACGATCGGGCAAGCCCGCGGGCGGATGAATCGTCTGCAAGAGCAAGCGGCTTCGACTAAGCGACTCAACTCCCCTTCCGATGACCCGGTGTCAGCGGGGCGATTACTCGGAATTAGGACGGACAAAGTGAACAATGAGCAATTTCTAATGAACACCAAGCTTGCCGAAAGCTTTCTCACAAACTCAGAGCAAGCCATCTCAGAAATCTCGGACGTCGTTGTCCGCGCGAAAGAAATTGCGTTGGGCCAGAGCAGTGGGGCCAGCGCAAACTCGCAAACCCGTTTGGCCGTCGCTGAGGAGGTTACTCAGCTCTATAATCAAGCGGTTGCAGCAGCGAATCGGCGTGTGGGCGACCGATACCTTTTTGGGGGATTTAAGACGACCCAAGCCCCATTTGATGTAGATGGAAAATATCGGGGCGACGACGGTCAAATGATGTTGGAGATCTCTAGAGACGTTTTTTTAGGAATGAACGTCGTAGGAGAAGATGCTTTCAATACTCGGCCCGAAGCCCTCAAGCAGGGAAGAG
>JAGWZD010000165.1 GCA_018968995.1 Bdellovibrionales bacterium | reverse complement strand
ATGAGCTGACGGATATGTTTGGCGGCGGGTCGTTTGACCTGTGTGATGCAAATTGGGATCGGCTTCTTCAAAGCTTAGCAAATACAATTGTATCGAGCGCCAAACCCGGATCGGTCTCGAAGTGTTCATTTAATTCGCTGAAGATTATTAGCGCAAGGTTGACTCAAAATGGCGTTTCAAAAGACGTGAGTGGCGGCATCATTCTGAACCCCAGCGTTTCAGGAAAAGCGGCCTTTATCAGTTTTAGGCAAGGCTTTCTCGAAAGCTTATCCGTAAATGTGAACGCCCCCTACCAGGTCGAGCTCACCACTCAGGTCGAGTAGGCGAGGTCGATGATCCAGCGGTTAACTTTTGATCTTCTTCATCTCGGGATCATAAAGCGGCTTCAGTGAGGCGATCGCGGGGTATTTCTTGCCGTTGATCTCGACTTCCCACTTCGCGTCGCTCAAATAGGCGGCGTCTACCGGCACACCGGCTTCGATCATCGCCAGACCCACGGCGCCACCTAAGGTGTGACCGTAAGATGCTGCGCGCACGTAGCCCACGGCCTTGCCATTTCGGTACACGACTTCCGCGTGGTACATGAGTGGTTCGGGGTCCTGAATGAGGACCTGAACGAGTCTACGGGTGAGCGGGGATGCTTTTTGCTTTAAGGCCTCTTCGCGACCGATGAAGCTCGGTTTCTTCAGATCCACCGCAAAGCCCAGTCCGGTTTCAAAGGCATTATCTGTATTGTCGATGTCATGACCGTAGTCACGGTAGCCTTTTTCCATACGAAGAGAGGCCAGTGCTTTCAAACCAGCATGGCGAAGACCGAATTTTGTGCCTGCCCTCACCAGCAGATCGTAAACATGGGTGGCTTGCTCGGAGGGGATAAAAAGCTCATATCCTAGCTCGCCGAGATAAGTGATGCGAATGCAGAGCACCCGGGCATATCCCATGTCGATCTCACGAGCCGTGCGAAACGGGAAAGCTTCGTTCGAAAGATCAGCGGTTGTCAGGGATTGTAACAACTCGCGCGAGCGTGGTCCCTGAATATTGATCTGAGCATATCCGGAGGTCACATCTGTGACGAAAGCATGAGCGCTATCTGGGATGTTTCGCTTCATCCAGGTTTCCGCGTGTCGAAGCTGGGTATCGGTGACGACGACAAAAAATTTGTCCTCGGCAAGCTTCGTTACAGTGAGGTCTGCCTCAAGCTTTCCACCCGCATTCAGCCACTGCGTGTAGGTAATCATTCCTGTCTGCCCATCGACGTGATTGGCCGAAATTTCGTTTAAGCACTTGCCGGCGTCACGTCCCTGGACCATGAACTTACACATAAAGGACATGTCCATGAGAATGACCCCATTTCGGGCAGCTTCATGTTCGGCTTTCCACCACGGAAACCAGTTCATTCGCCCCCAAGAAAGCTTATCGACTTTCGCCTCATGCTCGGGTGGCGCGTACCAGTCGGGGCTCTCCCAGCCGGAGACGTCCTTAAAGTAGGCTCCATGCGCTGCTAAGCGGTCATGGAGCGGAGATCGCTTTGCCCCACGTGCTGTTTCGGGGGATTTGGTGGGGTAATGGCATTTGTAGACCATCCCCAGCATCTCGACGGTGCGCTCTCGCCTGTAGGCGGGGTTCGATTGATAAGGAAGCAATCGATCCACATTCATGCCGGTGACGTCCATGTCGGGACGACCGTTCACAATCCAACCAGCAACCAGGCGGCCCATTCCGCCTCCGGTGAGAATTCCAATGGAGTTGAGTCCAGCCGCTACAAAGTAGTTTTTGACTTCAGGGGCTTCGCCCACAATTGGGCGCAAATCCGGAGTAAAGCTCTCGGGCCCGCAGAAGAATTTTTTCACGCCGACTTCCAGAGAGCGCGGCACGCGGGACATGGCTTTTTCGAGGTATGGCCCCATGCGGTCCCAATCGGGAGGAATTTCGCCAAACGAAAAATCATGAGGAATGCCTTCGATTTTCCAAGGAGCGCAAACGGGCTCAAATAGGCCCACCATGAGCCCGCCTACTTCCTCGCGGATGTAGGTGTGGTGCGAGGGGTCCTCGAGCACGGGCATATTCTTCGGGAGATCATGAATTTCCTCAGTGATGAGGTAGTAGTGTTCTGCGGCTTGGTTCGGGATATTCACCCCAGATCTTGCGCCAAGCTCACGGGCCCACATTCCTGCGCAATTCACGACGTATTCGCACTGGATGTCGCCCTGATCGGTGCTCACGCCAGTGACACGGCCATTTTTTTGGAGGACCGCTTTGACGGCAACCCCTTCGATGACTTTTGCGCCCTGCATGCGAGCACCCTTGCCGAGGGCCATCGTCACGTCGACAGGATTTACGATGCCATCGTCCTTGACGTAAAAACCCGCCTCAATATCGTTTACCCGAGCTAGCGGGAAGAGCTCTTTCACTTGCCCTGGAGAGATTTCTTGAACATCGACGCCGCAGAAGCGGTTGAACGCCGAAACGCGTCGATACTCTTCCAGGGTGTCCTTACAGGTGGCCACTTCGATAAAGCCCATTTGCTTGAGGCCAGTGGCCTGGCCTGTCTCCGCCTCAAGACGTTTATAGAGATCACGAGTGTACTTTCGTAGTTCAGTGGAAGTCTCGGATGTGGAGCCGAAGGTCACCATCAAGCCTGCTGCATGCCAAGTGGTACCCGAAGTGAGCTTATCTCGTTCCAGAAGAACCGTATCGTTCCAACCCATATGGGCCAGATGGTAGGCAATCGAGGTACCGATCACACCTCCTCCAATGATGACCACACGTGCTTGTTTCGGGAGCTCGACAAAGGGCTTTTGAGTTGGCATGGGGCCGCACTTTAATGAAGGGGAGGCGAGGGGTCAACCCTGCAAAAAAGCGCAAACTACAGGCCATTTCCCTGTTGTCGGTTCAGGGCTCACCTACTATATACCGACCATGGAACCCCTCCATTTTTCACTCCCTTTAAGTTTGGCGTTTGATGATGTTCTTTTAGAACCCGGTTATTCATCGGTCCTACCGACTGAAGTCTCGGTGGCCACCCGAGTAGGGCCACTCACACTGAGTGTGCCACTACTATCGGCGGCGATGGACACCGTTACCGAAGCCGATACGGCGATCTCTCTGGCCCTGCTGGGAGGCCTGGGTGTTTTACATAAAAATATGCCTGCCGAAGATCAGGCGGCTGAAGTCAGGCGCGTGAAGCGATTTCAGCACGCGGTGATTGCGGACCCTGTAGCCGTTCAGGTGACGGACTCGATTGAAAGAGTCCGCCAAGTGATGCAGGAAACCGGCGTCTCTGGCTTTCCGGTTCTGGATGCGTCAGGGCGGCTTGTGGGAATGTGCACTCAGCGCGACATTCGCTACATCAGCGACTTAAAGCTGCAAGTCGGACAAGTGATGAGTGCTCCGGCTTTAAGTCTACCCGTGGGGGCAAGCATCGCGCAGGCGCGCGAGTTTTTTCTCAAAAACAAAGTCGAAAAGCTTCCTTTGGTCAACCCCGATGGCCAATTGGGCGGCTTGATCACGAGTCGCGACTTACGAATGGCTCAAGAACATCCTCTCGCCTCGCGCGATGAAAAAGGATCCCTTCGAGTCGCTGCAGCCGTAGGGGTTTCCGATAATGAAGATCGCCGGGCCGAGCTTTTAGTCGGAGCTGGTGCGGATTGCTTGGTGATTGATTCTGCGCACGGACACAGCGCTGGCGTGATTCAAATGATTAGCCGACTGAGAAAAAAATATCCCAAGCTTCCGCTCATTGCGGGAAACGTGGCGACGGCCTCAGGGGCTGAGGCTCTTTGCACGGCAGGCGCGGATATCGTGAAAGTGGGAATCGGCCCAGGCTCGATTTGCACCACACGAATTGTCAGTGGAATTGGAGTGGCTCAATTTACGGCTGTTTACGAAGTCGCACGCTTTATCCGGTCGAAATTTCCCCAAGTGGGAGTAATCGCTGATGGCGGCATTCGGTATTCCGGAGACGTCACCAAGGCGCTTGCAGCTGGTGCTCACGCCGTCATGATGGGATCTCTTTTTGCTGGCACTGACGAGTCGCCTGGCGAGCGAGTGCTGTTTGGAGGACGAAGCTATAAGCTTTACCGAGGCATGGGCTCTTTAGGCGCCATGAAGCAGGGCTCGAAAGATCGTTACGGACAAGCTGGAGTCAAAGACAGTAATAAGCTCGTTCCCGAAGGCGTCGAAGCCCGCGTTCCGTATAAAGGACCTCTGAAGCATGTGGTGGAGCAGATGCTCGGTGGCCTTCGAGCCGGCATGGGGTATGTGGGTGCGGCGGACCTTCAGCAACTGGTGGAGAAAGCGCGCTTCCGTCAGATCACCGCAGGAGGCTTAAGAGAAAGCCATGTTCATGATGTGGCGATCACAGCTGAGGCTCCGAACTACAGCGTCGGAGGTGAGTCATGATTGCGATTGTGGATTTTGGCTCGCAGTACACTCAGCTGATCGCCAAACGCTTCAGGCGGCTGGGGTTTCAAGCTCAAGTTTTTCCATCCAAGACGACTGTTCAAGCTCTCCATCAGGAATTTCCAAACGGGAAACTGCAAGGCATTGTGCTTTCAGGTTCGCCCTCGAGTGTCGGAACGGGTGTGGACCCGGACGCTTCGCTTCTGGAGATGAATCTTCCCATCTTGGCGATCTGCTTTGGCTATCAGTTTATTGCCAGGCATTTTGGCGGAAAGGTGGAGGCCTCCACTCATCGCGAGTACGGGCAGGGCTGGGTGGACCGGGTACCTGGAGTAGAGGCAGGTCCGTTTTTATCAGGCATTTCTGAGCGTTTTCGAGTGTGGATGAGCCATGGCGATAGCGTGGTTGCTGTTCCTGAGGGTGCGGAAGTTTTTCTGAGATCTGAGGGCAAGATCGCTGCCTTTTGGATGCCGAAGAAGCAGATCTGGGCGCTTCAGTTTCATCCTGAAGTGTATCACTCTCAATTTGGCGAAGAGATCTTTCTGAACTTCGCGCAGAAAATCTGCGGAGTCCGCGCTGGAGAGTGGAGCGTTTCACAGGCCTTGGAGAAAACGCTAGCACGACTCAGGCACGAGCTTCGGGATGTTCCTGAGCTTTATTGTGCTGTTTCAGGTGGCACGGATTCTACGGTTCTTGCAGTTCTCTTATCTCAAGTGACTCGCGTGAAAGCCATCATGGTGGATCATGGGTTTCTTCGTGCCTACGATCTTCCCGATTTAAAGAAATTTTTTGCTCCTTACCCCAACATTGATCTTGAAGTGATTGATGCGCGCGAAGTTTTTTGGAAAGAGCTTCGCGGAGTCACGGACCCCGAGAAAAAGCGAAAGACCATTGGAAGACTGTTTATTGAGACGTTTTATTCTCACATCGGAGTTCAGGCAGGACAGAAAGCCCA
>JAGWZD010000164.1 GCA_018968995.1 Bdellovibrionales bacterium | reverse complement strand
CTGCACCCAACGCGACGAATTCTGAAGATGCGATGTACACGCCTACAGTGATTCGAAGTGCGAACGATGCCAGAGGACTGGCTCAGATTCGGGAGCTTGCGGGTTTCATTAATTTTAGTGACGCCAACGGCTCGATTAAGGGGCAAAAAGATTTGTATTCCTTCATTAACCGGCTGTCACAGGCTGCCTTAAGCCGCTTTTCTGGGATGTCGGCTTCCCAGCAGATGTCTTCGGTTCTAGGTGATCGCTATGAACAGCTGAGTAAGCGAGAAGTTCTCAATCCGAATATGTTGGATGGAAATCAAGACCCGGAGTTGACAGCGATTTTTAGCGCGAATCGAATTACCCAATTAAATTCGATTACCACCAACTTGGGCAACAGCGCACTGGCCATGGCCAAACTCTTGGTTGATGGTTATGCCGGTGCCGCGACGATGACTCTTGAGGGTTTCGATTATCATGGCGACCCGAACATAGCCGTGCCGAAGGGGAGAGATGTGGGTCTCGGTCGCTTGATCGGCTCGATGTTGAGCGCCTTTGCGGCCAAAGGAAAGCCCGTGATGATCTTTGTCTACACTGACGGAGGGGTCGTGAGTAGCCTCGAGGCCAACGCAGACGCCACGCCCGACTGGCGAGGAGATTCAGGAGAGAAGAGTGGCTCGGTGTTATTCGTTTATGACCCCAAGCGAAGTCGAGCGAATGCCGGTGGTTCGCTGTTCCGGGAAAATGTCCTGTCCCAGGTGAATCCGCGCCAGATCGGGGGCTATGAACTGGCACTCGGTCGAGTCGGTGCAGAGGACACCGCGATCACATCCATTCGACAGTCCACAGTGCAAGCGCAGGTGGTGCTCGCGAACTATTTGGCTTTGCAATACGACAACCAGTCCGAAATCATGAAAAAGGTTCAGGAAATCAGTGGTTCGAATCCTATTCCAAACTCGGAGTTCTTGAAATATGTGCCGTTCAAAAAGCTTGCGTAGTTCGTTTGCTCTAAGTGCTTACGTCACAGTTGCGTTGGCGGTTTCTGCTTGTGTGCCCGTCAGCATCGAGACCAGCCAGCGGGTCGTGGCGGTTAAAGTGGACGATAGCGAAAAGAAGTTTCAGTCGGTTAAGTCTTTTTTCCAAGCGAAGTGTAATAGTTGTCACAATCACGGCGAGTGGGGGAAGTTTTCTGAGGTCCAGTGGAAAAGCAGCCCCTTAGTGGTGGCTGGTGATGCCAATGCGTCAACACTTTTGCGTAGAATGTCCAACCATAAGATTAAGGGAGTTCCGGATGGGGACATGCCCCAAGGTGCGCCGTCGAACAAAGATGCCGATGTGGCGCTGGTCCGAGACTGGATCAATTCCATGCAAGTGGTGGTGAAACCAAGTCCAAGTCCAAGTCCAAGTCCAAGTCCAAGTCCAAGTCCAAGTCCAAGTCCCTCGCCGGACCAATTGGCGATTTGGAGACAGGAAGCCGAGGATCTGCGGAAATCCTACCCCGTCGAGAACGAGCGCGGTATGGAAGCCTTCAGACGCACAGTCTATCCTTTACTCACCGCCAACTGCAAGAGTTGCCACAACAGAGGCTCATCGAGTATTGCTGCTGGGATCGCGCATTCCGATGATGTTTTATCCTGGGCCTATGATCAGAGCAGGCAGATCAACCTGTTTGACTTGATTAAGTGGGAAAACTCGAAGGTATTTCATGGCAATCCTCACCTGAATGGGGAAAAGCCGAACTTCAATACCCTCACCTACGGCCCCGTTTTAAATAAGGAGTGGGAAAAACAGGCGCACCGTTACTCCATTTTGGCAGAACCCAGTGCTAAGCCGTCAACAGTCGTGGTGGCAGTGGTGACGCAACAAGCGCGTATGGGCATATTTTCAGAGGGTAAGAATGGGCCTTACCTATTGCCAAAGCACTTTACGAAAGAAATGTATGTGAATCTGAGACCCCTTCTGGAGCAGGACGACCCCAGGGTCAATCAGACCTTAGGTCTTCGGCTGAAAATGACGACCGACGGCGGAGCCTATACTCTGCGTGAGTTGATCGTCAGCAGCAATGCTCAGAACAAGAAGCTCGAGATGGACGGAATCCAGTTATTTATTAACGGTGTTCATGATCCTCGGGCCTCGGATTTCGACCTCCCTCGTTCGGTGAGGTTTACGGGCCAAGCCGGAGTAGAATCTGAGATGCCTTTAACGACGATCTCTGAAAGTGTCACTACCAACGGTTCTTCGGTGGACGACGGGCGAGCCGACGAGCTCTCGTTGAAATTCAAAAAATTACGTTGGGTCGATCTCGCGGTGCCATCACCATCTCCTTCTCCCACCTCAACCAGTGCTCCCGCGAGTTACACTGAAGAAAGGCGTCAGCTTGCCATGACCGTGTTGAGTAATGCCTGCGTGAGCTGTCACTCGACAGGAAGCTTGAATGGAGCCCTGCCGAACTCGGCCAACGGTCAAAACTTCATAGCGCTGAATACCGATGCAGTTTGGCGCAATACGATGACGACCACGGGCATACAGCGTACAGGAAATAGGCGATGGGTGATTCCTGGAAACCCGAAAGACTCTGCACTCTACCAGAAGCTGAAGGCTCTTACCGGAACTCCGCAACCAAACCCCGTTACCGTCAATGGCCAGACGCAGCAGTTGCCTCGAAATATGCCTACGAACGGGACGCTTTCGTTGAGTGAAACCTTCGCCATCTACGATTGGATTCTGCTGATGGATGAGCCGAACACCAAGTCCTTCACTCTCCCACAGGATTACACTTCTGGGCCTTGGAATCTAGTTACAAATCCCATTCGGATGAAGGTTGGTGAAAGCTTCTTTACGAGAAATTTGACCACTGTTGCTCGTCCAATTCACGCGGATAACAATAAGCCATTTCCTCATGACAACACAAGCCCGACGGACATGCCGGGTTGTGCGACGAACGTAGAATGTGGATCGAAGAAGCGATTGTTGTTAAATACCGTGGATAACGTCAACACTATGGATCGGGTCTACGACCACAACCAAGGAGCAAACTCGGGAGCCAAGATTCATATGATCGTGACTCCTGCACCTTAGAGCCGAAGCCCGGCCTTCAGGAGGACCGACTTGGTGACGCCCGAACCGTCACCGACGGTGGCTGCTTCGCTGGGATTGTCGGCGATCTTGCTACCCAGGACTTGATATTCCGCGCCGACTAGAAAGCTAGAAAGGATCAGATTGCCGGAAATCTGAAAGCCAAGGCCGCCAGAGTGTTTCACCGGAAAAAACTCAGCGGCACTTCCGCTCCAGGTGGGTAGCGAGTAGTTGAGGCCTATGCCCACCTGGAAGGGCCCAGCCTGAAGCCAGGGAGTGGCTTGAAGAATGATGCTCGAAAAGCTGAGTTCGCCTCCACTAGAGACAGGAACAAACTGCGTGTCCACGTTAGTCACTTTTTGAGGGGTGGAGTAGACCCCAAGAATTTCGAGCCCCCACGGATTCGACTCTGAGCCCAACGGAAGCGAGAATCCTAGTCCGATTTGAAGGGGCTTTGAGGCCGAGTATCCATAAACTTCAGTGCCAGTCGAATTATAGGGAAAGCCATCGGCGGTTTTCGATGAAAAGCCGTAGCCGAGAGTCAAAAGAGTGCGGACCGAGGATTTACTCTTCGAAAATCCTTTGGTTTCACGATCGCTTTGGCGTCGTTTTCGTTCTGCTCGAAAACCGGAAGAGCGTGACTTCTTCGCAGGCGCCTCTGCAGCGTCCTCGGTTTCTCCAGACCCCGCAGACGCTGCTGATACCGTGGCATCCGGAGATACAACCGACACGTCGGGACAGTCGCTGGACCGAGCGGCCGCGAGTTGCCCCAAAATGGCCGTTACTTTAAAGGTGCACGAGTTTCGCTCTCCGGTCTCGCTTGAAGAAGATTCCACCTGGAGGGCGTCTCCTTTTGAAAGCGGCGCGTCTGCCGAGAAGCGAACCACAATGCGCTTTTGCTCGGGCTGAATTTTGTGAATTCGAAGCGCCGCCGAAGCAACTGCAGGAAGCACCAAGCTCAACAGTGTCAGCCCGAGTGTCGGCCGGAGTGAGGAAGAGAGTGTGTTTCTGAGGTGACGATTTTTTGTCATGTCGAGTCAGTTGTTTTTATTCCGTGTCCCAATTCTCATCGCAGGAGGGGCGTTTGAAAAGTGAAAAGACTAGTTTCTGGGTTGAAATCGACACACTTGGCCTTTTTTCAGGTTTTCATTCAGAATCAAGAGATGACAACTCGATTTCGTTTGTTGGTGGTTCTATGTCTTTTAGTGCAGTTAGTTTCGATGAAGGTTCGCGCCGATTCGGGTTCCGAGATTCGGTTCAAAGTAACCCTCAATCCAGCCGGCTCATTTGTGGCGAAGTCTTCGGCCGTCACCGGATCAGCCAGCTCGGCGAATTCGGGGTACTCGGCTTCAAAGGTCGAACTCGATCTTCGAACCCTGAAAACTGGAATCGAGCTTCGCGATCGGCACATGACCAAAAAGTATTTCGAAACCGACAAATATCCGAAAGCGACTTTAACTCAAGCAGTAGCCAAGAATGGTCGATTCAAAGCCCAACTTCAGGTGCATGGAAAGACTCAAGTCATCGAGGGCTCGTATGAGGTGAAAAAAGCTCCTTCAGGGGGAGGATTCATCGAGGCTCGGTTCAAGACCTCGCTCAGTGCTTTTGAAATCGAAGAGGCCAATTACATGGGTGTGGGCGTAGAAGATGAAATCGAAGTCTTTGCGAAGATTCCGATTCAAAAGGGCGGGGCATGAAGCGACTGATGATTTTGATCGTGAGCGCGCTCGCCCTTTTTGGCGCCTCGTGTGGAAAGCTCAATACCATGAACTCGGTGTCCAACGATGGGTCGAGCTCCTCGGGCTCTCCCCAGTTTCAGGCGTTCAAGGCATTCGTTGCCAGCAAGTGCGCCAACTGTCACGATCACGCGCGTTTTGCCGGCTATTCTGAGGAGGAATGGGTGAGTGTGGGGTTAGTGGTTGCAGGCAGTCCAAACGCTTCGCTTTTTTTAAAACGAATGCAGAATAATGGCCTGTCTCCAGCCGACCAGGGTACTGCCACAGCAAATATGCCTACGCAGGGGGGGCCGAGTTCGGACGCTGAAGTCGCCATCGTCCGGGCCTGGATCACTTCGCTCTCTCCCTAGGCTGACCCGAGGAGGGGCGGCCTAAACCCTAAGATCTTGAAATGGTTCTAGTATTCGCTAGGCACGCGGGTTCCTGAAACTAAAGTAGACAAAATCAGTCGGTCTTAGTACGTCCTCGGCCATGCAAAGTTTCAAAGCGCGCTGGGTTTTACTGTGGGTTCTGGGAGTTTCTCTGAGTTTACCTTCCTTGAGCGTGGCAGGAATGCCTCGGCCGGATGATG
>JAGWZD010000163.1 GCA_018968995.1 Bdellovibrionales bacterium | reverse complement strand
AAAAAGGGTCAACTCAAAGAAACGTGCACCTCGAAAGAGCGCGGAGCAACCGAGTTCCGTCTAACACCTAGGATTGACAGGACATTCGGGTTCTTGTATCCCCAACAGAGCAAGGAGGTCGGATTTTCCGACAAAGAGTACTTAAAGAATGGCAATTATTCCTCCATCGAGTTCAGGTTCGGGCCCAGGTAGTCCCAGTGGCCCATCATTTCCCCGGCCCCGTTTTTCACGTGGCACTTACGCCCCCCCTCCCAGCAAGGATGAGCATCGAATCAATGAGCGGATTCGCGTCCCTCAGGTTCGGCTGATCGACGAAAAAGGCGAACAGGTTGGTGTTGTAGCAACTGCTGAGGCGCTTCGAATGGCGCGCGAGCGCGGGTTGGATCTAATGGAAGTATCCCCGAATGCGCAGCCGCCAGTTTGCAAGATTTGCGACTACGGGAAGTTCAAATACGAGAAAAAGAAAAAAGATCACGAAGCGAAGAAAAAGCAGACTGTGATCAAGGTAAAAGAGGTGCAGCTTCGCCCTCAGACCGATGAGCACGACCGAAATTATAAGTTTAAGAATATTCGGGGATTCCTCGAGGATGGCGATAAGGCCAAAATTACGATCATGTTCCGCGGCCGTGAAATCACGTACGTGGAGCAGGGTTATAAAATGATGCGAGAACTGGCCGAGATGGTCCAGGATGTCGCGGTTGTGGAGAGTCCGGCTAAGCTGGAAGGCAAGAAGCTGATCATGGTTCTGGCTCCCGGTACTGCCTCAAAAAAGGGCAAGCCGGCCTCAGCCTCAGGGATCAAAATCACCTCCGGACCAGTCCCCAATAAAACCGTAGCTCCCGCCGAAGCCGCCTCCGGGGCTGACGTTTCTACACCGGAGGTAGAAAAAGCCGAGTAATAACGGTTGACGGAGGGTGGGGGCTTGGACTACGTTCCGGCTTCCGTTCATAGGAAGGGCATTTACCGCCATGAAATTGAAAACAAAAAAAGCCGCGGCAAAGCGTTTCTCGTTTACTGCCACGGGCAAGGTGAAGTTTAAGCGCGTGAATAAGCGCCACGGGCTCGGAAATAAGACCGCAGCTCGCAAGCTGAAACTGCGTTCAGCAGGGATTCTTTTCGAAGGTGATATCAAGCACGTCGAAAAGTGCCTGCCTTACGGATCCCGTTGATTAGTGAAGACTTTGAAGGAGTAGTGCAATGCCTCGCGCAAAACGTGGTTTTAAAAGGCGTCGTCGTCATAAGAAGGTTTTAGACAGAGCCGAAGGCTTTGTTTTAGGTGGCAGGAATAAATTTCGCCGTACGGCCGAGATGGTCGATCGGGCTGGAGTTTATGCTTACCGCGATCGTCGAGCCAAGAAGCGGGATTTCCGCGCTCTCTGGATTGCTCGACTGTCAGCCGCAGCCTCGGACTGCAACATCAGCTACAGCCGTCTCATCAATGCCCTCACTAAGGCGCAGGTGAAGCTCGATCGCAAAGTGTTGTCCGATATCGCGATTGTAGACCCCAAGGGTTTCGGCGCGATTGTGGACGCGGTTCGCTCTTTGGCTCCCGCGAACTAAAACGCGAAACAGAGCAACGAAAAGTCATTCGTTTTAAAAAAACGCTTGGCTCAGGCAATAGACCCGGTAAAACCGAGGGAAGTGCCTGATAGCCAAGCGTTTTTTGTTTTTTGGGGTAGCCGTGATGATTGAGCAATTAAAGAGTATCGCCGAGAAAGCGCTCCGGGACCTGGAGTCGATATCGACCCTGGAGTCTCTGGAAGAACTTCGTGTGGCAGTGCTGGGAAAAAAAGGTTCTCTCAGTGAGGTCTTAAAAGGGCTAGGGTCCGTTCCTGCTGAGAGTCGTCCAGCAATTGGAGCGGCTGCAAACGAGTGGAAACGTAAGCTCGAGGCTGCGCTTGAGGCTCGTCGGACAGAGCTAGAGGAATCGAGGCTTTCAGTGCAGCTCGAGCAGGAGCGCATCGATGTGACCCTGCCATCACGTCTTGCTCATTCGGGTTCTCTTCATCCGATCACGCAGACCACAAGAAAGATTATTCAGGTCTTTGCGAGGCTTGGTTTTGACGTCACTACGGGGCCTGAAATCGAAACCGAGTTTCTAAATTTTGAGGCAGTGAATATTCCTAAAGACCATCCCGCTCGCGACATGCAAGATACTTTCTTTGCGGGCCCTGGAGTGGTTTTACGAACCCATACTTCACCCGTGCAAATGCGCTCGATGAGAGAAAAAGGACGTTGGCCTGTGAGAATTTTGTGTCCCGGCGCAGTTTATCGATGCGACGACGATGCAACTCATTCGCCCATGTTCCACCAGATTGAAGGGCTCTGGGTAGATCACGGGGTCAAGATGAGTCACCTCAAGGGTGTGCTCGAATTTTTTGCACGCGAGATTTTTGGATCGGATTCCAAAATTCGTTTGAGGCCCAGTTATTTTCCATTCGTTGAACCAGGTGCCGAAGTGGACGTGAGCTGTTTTAATTGCTCAGGTCGTGGGGATGATGGCTGTCGAGTCTGTCGTGGATCTGGGTGGCTTGAAATTTTGGGAGCCGGGATGGTTCATCCGCGCCTATTTGAAATGGCGGGCTTTGATAAGCAGGCAGCCTATTCTGGTTTGACAGGATTTGCATTTGGCTTAGGGGTGGAGCGCATTGCGATGTTGCTCCATCGTATCAGTGATCTTCGGCTGATGTATCAAGGCGACGTGCGCTTTCTATCTCAGTTTCGCGCCTAGAGGGTAATGTCATGCGGATTTCGTGGAATTGGCTTTCAGAAATGGCAGATTTAAGTTCGATGGGCGGCCCTAAGGGCTTAGGCGAGTTATTGACTCGCCGGGGGCTCGAGGTCGAGTCGATCGAGTCGCAAAATGCGGGTCTGGCTCATGTGGTGACGGGAAAGATTCTCGAAAAAGGCCAGCACCCTCAGGCAGATCGACTCAGTCTTTGTAAAGTGACTCTTGGAAGTGGTGAGCCGCTCGAGATTGTCTGTGGTGCTCAGAACCACAAAGCTGGCGATATTGTTGTTGTGGCTCAAGTAGGCGCACATTTGCCGAATGGATTAAAGATCGCAGCCGGAAAAATCCGTGGAGTCGTCTCTCATGGAATGCTCTGCTCTGAGGCTGAGCTGGGCCTGAAGGCTGAGTCTGAGGGAATTCTGATTCTACCGCCTAAGACAGAGTTAGGTCGGCCGATTGCCGATGTTTTGGGACGAAACGATCACATTCTGACCCTGAAGGTGACCGCAAATCGCGCGGATTGTTTGAGTCACTGGGGGATTGCTCGAGAGGTCTCGGCTTCCTTAGGAAAAAAGCCCTGTCGTCCAGAGCCAAAGCTCACTTGGGATAGCCATCGCGCCGATGCTACGCCGCGAACGGGCCTTGAGGCGGGCTCTTTGGGGCCGCAGTTCTATGGGTGTCTGATCGAGGGAGTTAAGATTGGTCCTTCGCCTGAGTGGATTATCAAGCGTTTAGAGGCGGTCGGAGCGCGTTCCATTAACAACGTAGTCGACGCGACAAACTTGGTGATGTTTGAGCTTGGCCAACCCGTTCACGCCTACGATGCTAGTCGATTAGAAGGTGGGGCGCTCGTGGTGCGAGAAGCACGCGCTGGGGAGACGTTGCCCCTACTGGATGGATCATCGGTTACACTTTCTGGAACCGAGCTGGTTATTTCCGATGACGTCAAGCCCGTAGCTTTGGCGGGTGTCATGGGTGGTGGCAACTCTGAAGTGAGCGATCAGACCACGCGAGTGTATTTGGAAGTAGCCGAATTTGATCCCACCACCGTTCGAAAGTCTTCGAGTCGGCATCAGAAGAAATCGGAGTCCTCCCATCGATTCGAAAGAGGCATCGATCCACAAGGTTTAGAGTTTGCGATGCGGCGGCTGGCGAGCCTGGTTCTCGAAAATGCCGGGGGTAAAGTGGTTGGAATGAGTACCGCGCGTAAAACGTTGGCGCCAACTCCAGCCATCTCTCTAGAGGCGGGCTATTGCGCTGAATTTTTGGGAATGCCGGTGGAAGCCCCTGAGGTTGAAAAAGTACTGTCGGCTTTGGGTTGTGAGTTGAAACCCCGATTTGGCGGCTGGGAGGTGACCCCTCCTTCTTTCCGGTTAGACTTGAGAATCCGAGAAGACCTCGCTGAAGAGGTGGCACGTTGCTTGGGATTTGAGCGTATTCCATCCGAAGTACCCGCTTTAACCGATATGCCGACCTCTCAAGCGTCCGATAGTCGAGTGAACACGCGAAGCTGGATGGACCGCGCAAAAGATCGTTTGGTGTCTCTGGGGTTCAATGAAGTGGTCAATTACTCCTTTACCTCAACACGATGGCTTCAGGAGCTGGGGCTGGTTTCTACAGTAAAAGTCATGAACCCCCTCAGTGAAGAGCACGAGTGGATGGTGCCCTCTCTGGTTCCGGGCCTTCTTGCTAATGTGGTTCATAATACGAGGCATCGATTTGGATCGGAGTCTCAAGCTCTTCGGCTTTTTGAAATTCGTCCGACCTTTCATACTTCCTCCCAGGTCGGTGCCGTAGGTGAGGACCAGACTGGCGTGGATGAAAAGTGGCGTCTGAGTTTTGTGGTCTCTGGACCCCGTCAAGCGCAAGCGCTTCGTGCTGAAGAGGGCGAGGTGGATTTTTACGATTGTAAGGCAGTCTTTGAGGGTCTGATAGAGAGCATGGGGGCTCGGGGGGTTCGTCTTCAGCCGTTATCGTCTTCTCGTGGTGGAAGTCTTTTGGCCCACTTAGTTCATCCTGGTCAAGCCGCTGAGATCATCGCTGGCAATCAGGGGGCAGGCGTTCTGGGGTTGCTTCACCCGAAGTTTGCGCGTCAGTGGAAGCTTCGGGCTCCGGTATTCCTGTGTGAGGTCGATTTTGATGCTCTAGTGAGAATGGCGCGGCCTGCAAACGAAGGCCGAAGGTTTTCTAGCTGGCCAGAGTATCCGGGGATGGAGCGAGACTTCGCCCTGGTGGTGAAATCTGAAGTAAGTGGCGAAAAGTTGACGGCCATTGCCCTGAAGGTGGGTAAGCCACTAGCCAAAGTAGCTAAAATTTTTGATGTTTATCGTGGTTCGCAAGTCGCCGAGGGGATGACAAGCATCGCAGTCAGGGTTATCTTTTGGGAAGACACCCGAAGTCTCCAAGAGTCTGAAACCGAAGAGGTTTCTAGAAAAATCGTGGAGGCTTGGCGCAAGGAAGCGGGTGCGGAGCTTCGTTAAGGGAGATTCTGATCGTGGCAATGACCAAAGCCGATATCGTTGAGGCGCTTTACGAAAAAGTGGGCTTTTCCAAGAAGGAAGCCGCTGATCTTGTTGAACTAGTTTTCGACACGATCAAGAAGTCGCTGTCGGACGGCACCAAGATCAAGATCTCG
>JAGWZD010000162.1 GCA_018968995.1 Bdellovibrionales bacterium | reverse complement strand
ACCTAGGCGATGACCCGCGACATTAATCACATCATCCACGCGACCGGTGATCCAGTAATAGCCATCTTCATCACGTCTGCACCCATCACCGGTAAAATAAAGCCCGTCATAGGTCGAGAAATAAGTCTTTTCGAAACGATCATGATCTCCGTAGATCGTTCGCGCCTGACCGGGCCAGGACTGAGCTAAGCAAAGATTTCCCTCGCAAGAACCCTGCATTTCTTTTCCTGTGGAATCCACAATGACCGGACAAATTCCAAAAAGCGGCAAGGTAGCCGAGCCCGGCTTGAGATCCACTGCTCCTGGAAGTGGGCTAATTAAGATCCCTCCTGTTTCGGTCTGCCACCACGTATCGACGATGGGACAGCGCGACTCACCGACCACTCGGTGATACCAAAGCCATGCCTCGGGATTAATGGGCTCCCCTACCGAACCCAAAAGTCTTAAGCTCTTCCGACTGGCGCGAGTGACCGCAGAGTCGCCCTCGCGCATTAAAGCTCGAATCGCCGTGGGCGCGGTGTAATAGAGGCTCACACCGTATTTATCGACAATTTCCCAATGCCTAGAAGCTGTCGGAAAATTCGGTACGCCCTCAAACATCAACGTCGTGGCCCCATTGGCAAGGGGCCCATACACGACATACGAATGACCTGTGACCCACCCCACATCGGCTGTGCACCAATAAATATCATCAGAGCGATGATCGAAAACCCAAGAATGGGTCAATGACGCATACAAAATATATCCGGCAGTGGTATGCAAAACACCTTTGGGTTTTCCAGTACTCCCCGAAGTGTACAAAATAAAAAGCGGATCCTCACTCTCCATCACTTCAGGGTGGGAAAGCCTCTCAGCAGCCGGAATGCCTAAGGCCGCCTGCAGTTCCTCATGGTACCAATGATCGCGACGAGCGTTCCACTGAATCTCTTGGGTGCCTGTCCTTCGGACCACCAGAACATTCTGAACTGATGGACAACTTTGAAGTGCCTGATCGACGTTGGCCTTTAAAGCCACTCGCTTTCCGGCACGTAAGCCTTCATCAGCTGTAATCACAAAGCTACTCGAACAATCCTGAATTCTCCCTGCGAGCGATTCGGCTGAGAATCCACCAAAAACAACAGAATGGATTGCCCCGATCCTGGCACAAGCGAGCATACTGACTGCGGCCTCAGGAATCATGGGAAGGTAGATCGTCACCCGATCTCCCTTTTTTACGCCTCGGGCACGAAGGGCATGCGATAGAAGCTCCACTTGCTCATGAAGCTCAGCGTAGGTGAGGCGGCGTGATGGCTCATGAGGATCATCGGATTCCCAAACAATCGCGGTGCGCGATCCGGCCTTTGCTAAGTGGCGATCTAAACATTGAACCGACGCATTGAGTTGTCCGCCGTCAAACCAGCGGATCGATACAGGCTTTTTAAAACTGGTCCGACTCACTTGAGAAAACGGACGGATCCACTCCAAGCGCTCCTGCGCCAACTGACCCCAGAACTCCTCGGGACAAGACCGCGCGGTCTCACGCATTCGCTGAGCAAGTTGGTCATTCAGGAGTGATTTTTCGGCGAACAACGGGTTCACAGGAATGAGCATGACCTGAGGTTAACCCCACGGCGCAGGCGTTGCAATCATCCGAGCTGCCATGGCAAACTCGGCAAAAGCCCCCTGTCAGACCATCTTGGTGGTGGAGGATGACGCATCGATTCGAATGACGCTTCGACTGGCTCTGGAGATGGAAGGATACACCGTCTGTACGGCTAGCCACGGCCAAGAGGCGCTGACTCAACTTTCTCAGATGAGTGCCCCGTGTCTGATTCTACTCGACCTGATGATGCCGATCATGAATGGCTGGGAGTTTATAAAGGCGCTTCGAGCGAATGCGCACTTTGCCCCGATTCCAGTCGCACTGGTAACAGCCTATTCTGAAGAAGCAGCGCATTTTGAAGGGTCTCAGGCCTTAGTCAAGAAGCCCATCGATCTTGAGATTTTACTCCAAGTCGTGAGGCGTTTCTGTGGATAATCAAAGCCTACCGCTGGCGGCTATTGGTCTATCTCTCCTACTCACGCGCGGTCCGAAAAAAGGTCTTCCGATACTCGCCTCACTCGCTCTGATGGAGTGGGTTTTTAAAAGATCCCTAATTGAGGGTATTCAAGTCGCCGCTTCTGGGATCATTGCCTGGATTCCGTTTCTTTCGAATCCCGAGAGAACGCAACAGCTTTTTCAAAAGCGCCGAGCGACCCAGTGGCTTCTATTTTATTCGCTTCTTGCGGTTCCATTAGGAGTCGAATGCGTCTCCCCCGGTCTCTTCTCGCTAGAGCTGCGGGTCGATGCAGCTCTTCAAGCCTCACTAGAAATGCTCCTTATTGTTCCCATCGCCGTCCTACTACACAACACAAAGGCCAGCGGCCTTATACGTTCAGGAAAACATCAAACGAAAAACCGAACGCGTTTCTTCACGCTTTTACTAGGAGCAATGATCGCGTTGGCAATTTTTATCCCCATACCAGACATCCCATATCACCAATGGCCAACGGCCTTTCTCCTCTTCCCACCTTTAGTGGCTTCGGCAATGCTTCTGGATCCGCCTTACCATGCTGCTCACCTACTCGCTGTCTCGCTAATTGCGACCATTGGAAACAAGCTTGGCGGAGGACCTTTCCACTCCGTACCTCCACCTTTTCAATCTATTTTACTACATGCGCTACTCCTGACCGTTTCCTGGAGCACCTGGCTATTAAATTCAGCCGAAAACGAATCATTGAATATCGAAAAAAATCTGGAACAACTCGTTCACTCCAGAACTTACGAGCTGAAAAGCTCCCAGCGGCTTTTAGATACGGTTTTTGAGAACATCCCCGACATGATCTTTGTGAAGGATGCAAATACCCTCCAGTTTGAACGACTAAATCGAGCTGGAGAGCGCCTGATTGGAATTCCTCGAGAATCTATGATTGGCAAGAGTGACGCTGATTACTTTCCAGCTGAACAGGCCGAAGCCTTCACACTAGCCGATCATGAAGTGATTCGAACTGGAAAGATGTCTGAAATCGAGGAACCGATTCAGACCAGGAATGGAGAGCGGTGGCTGAGAACCAAGAAATTTCCCATCTATGCTGCTGACGGAAAACCGCAGTTTGTGATCGGAATCTCGGAAGATATTACTGAGAAAAGACAAGCTCACCAAGATCGACTCCGACTCATACAAGAGGAAGTCGCACGAAAAGAGGCTGAGAAAAATTTAACGATCAAAAATGAATTTCTCACTCTCGCCGCCCATGAGTTGAGAACACCTGTCTCAGCTCTGAAACTAGGTGCCGAACTGAGCCTTAAGCTGATAAAAAATAAAGCAGCCACTGGATCGCGGTACCACGAGCTCGAAAAGATTCTTCGAATGGTACAAGCGGAGGCGGCTCGCCTTCAACGTCTGAACGAAAACCTTCTCGATGTTGCGCGGATTCAAAGCGACCAATTTCAGATTTCAATTCAAAACAAGGTCAACCTTTCGACACTGATTCTCGGCTGCATTGACCGGGCAAAGGCTCTGCTCGAAGAGGCAGGGTGCACCTTGTCGGTCCATGTCGAGCCAGGAATATTAGCTTCCGTAGATTCTGACCGAATGACGCAAATGACTCTCAATCTTTTACAAAACGCTGCGAAATTCGGTCGGGGTACGCCTGTAACCGTTCAGCTATCTTCTGATAAAACCCACTGGACACTCATAATTGCCGACCAAGGCATCGGTATTGATCCAGAGACCGTGTCCCATCTCTTACGACCCTTTGAAAGACGCGCCTCTTACCGAAACTTTCCCGGACTTGGACTAGGCCTCTACATTAATAGGGCGATTATACAGGCTCACCAGGGTGTCCTTCAGATAGAAAGTCAGCCTGGGCACGGAGCGCGCTTTATCTTGAAGGCCCCGATCGAAATCAGAAGCCTGATTGAGGTCGCTTAAGCAATGGTGACGCGAGAATCGAGATAAACGTCCTGAATCGCGTGCATCAACGCGATCCCCTCGGACCAAGGACGCTGGAAAGCCTTGCGTCCGGCGATCAGCCCCATACCTCCAGCGCGCTTATTGATCACGGCTGTCTTGACTGCGTCAGCCAAATCAGACGCCCCTTTGCTCTCACCGCCAGAATTAATCAATCCGATACGACCCATGTAGCAGTTCGCCAACTGATAGCGGGTAAGATCGATCGGATGATCCGAAGTCAGCTCGGTATAAACCTTTTCGTGTGTCTTGCCGTGCTTGGTTGCTTTGTAACCGCCATTATTTGTTGGCATCTTTTGCTTAATCATATCGGCGGCAATCGTAACCCCCAAGTGATTGGCCTGCCCAGTAAAGTCAGCCGCAGTGTGGTAGTCGACGCCATCTACTTTAAACCCGTTATTGCGTGTGTAGCACCAGAGAATCGTGCCTAGCCCAAGTTCGTGGGCAGCTTGAAAGGCCTCCGAAACCTCACGAATCTGCCTCGCGCTCTCTGGCGATCCAAAATAAACCGTTGCTCCTACAGCAACTGCACCCATATCTGCTGCCTGTTTGACAGAAGCAAACATCGACTGGTCGTACTTATTCGGAAGGCTCAAAAACTCGTTATGGTTCAGCTTGAGTACAAAGGGAATTTTGTGCGCATATTTTCTGGCGGCAATTCCGAGCACTCCCAGGGTGGATGCGACCCCACTGCAACCCGATTCCATGGCAAATTTCACGATGTTTTCAGGATCAAAAAATTGAGAATTGGGGGCGAACGATGCCCCGGCGGAGTGTTCTACTCCTTGATCCACCGGAAAGATCGAGACATAGCCCGTGTTGGCTAAACGCCCTGTTGTAAACAGACTTTGCATCGAACGAAGAACTCGAGGATTGCGGTCAGAATAGGACAAAATTTGACTGACCCAATCTGCGCTTGGAAGCACCAAGTTTTGCTTCGGTATCGTGGTGCACTTGTGCTCGAGGAGAGACCGACAATCCGCGCCGAGAAGTTCTTCAAAATTGAGTTTTTGAGCCATGGTTTATGGGTATTCAAGAACCGCCACTGGCGCAAGTACGAACTCACGCTGGCGCGGATGACGGACCACAATTCTCGATTAGATCGCGAACCACCTTGGACGCGCAAACCAAGCCGAAGGTCCCAGTAACAAAGCTCGCAGAGCCCAGAATCAAATTTTTATCATCACAGCTGTTCAGCCCATTATTTCCCTGGGGACAAACACATTTAAATCCTTGGCCATTATCGTATTTGAGCTCAACGGGCTCCATGACGGACTCTCGGGAATACACCGTGGGGATGCCAAACTTTCCTGTTTCCGGAAACCCGTATTGCTGACGCAAGATACGACGAAGCGCCCGAGCCAAAGGGTCAATCTCAGTCTCGG